>NZ_WWRX01000036.1:0-1724 GCF_009875575.1 Eggerthella sp. BIOML-A4
CGTAAATTGAATTCTCGTAGGTAAAAACTTCACCTCCAGTCTTGCATAAATCATGTAAATGCGGATTCCGAACCGTGGCCATGGCCGTTTGTGCTTTTCCTTCTTCCCGTAGGCGAAGGACCGACAGGAAGGAGGCCCTCATGGGGGATTCCAAGGGCGGTAGGCGCCCACTCACCTACGACGACAGGCTCGCGATAGAGCGTGGCCTGAACAGAGGGGACAGGATAGCGTGGATCGCGAGGACGATTGGCCGCGCGCCCAAGGTGGTCGCCGAGGAGGTAAAGCGCAACTGGACCGACGACCCCCAGGGAATGCTCGTGGTCCGAACCCGCAACATCTGCTCGAAGGCGGGGCTCTGCGAGGTGCGCGGGCTGTGCAAGGGCATGTGCAGGGCGCGCTGCAGCAGGTGCAAGGACTTCCTCTGTAACTCGCTCTGTCCCGATTTCGAGGCGAAGCCGTGCGAGAAGCTGGCAAGGAGCCCGTTCTGCTGCAACGCCTGCCCGAGCAGGGTCGGCGGCGGGTGCCGTCATCCCTATAGGTACTACCAGGCGAAATGGGCCCAAGACGCAGCCGACGCCAGGCGCAGCGAGTCCAGGCAGGGGATAGACTGCGACCCCGAGGCGTTCGAGAGCGCGATAACCCTGATATCGGACGGCCTCGCCAAAGGCCAGAGCCCGCAGCACATATTCGCCGCGAACCCCGGCGCCATACCGTTCGGCGTGCGCAGCCTCTACAACTACCTCGGCGGCGCCAAGGCGGGGGATCTGTCGAAGCTCGACCTGCCGAAGGCCGTACGCTACAAGCCCAGGTCGAAGTCGAAGTCCGCCAAATCCTCCAACATTCCGCGCGAGGTGCTCGAGGGGAGGCGGTGGACGGATTTCTGCGCCCTCGAACAGGCCGACCGCGACAACGCCGTCGAGATGGACACGGTGGTCGGGAGGCAGGGCAGGGACTCGCAGTGCATCTTGACGCTGTTCGTCAGGCGCATAGGGTTCCAGTTCTACATCCTCCTGCCGGACAAGTCGGCGACCAGCGTGGTCGAGGCGCTCGACACCCTCCAGGAGCTCTGCGGGCCCCGTTTCTCCCAGGCCTTCGGCCTGATCCTCTGCGACCGCGGGAGCGAGTTCAGCGATGCGGAGCGCATCGAGCACGGCAGGAACGGCGTGAAGCGGCTGAGCCTCTTCTACTGCGATCCGCTCCAGAGCCAGCAAAAGGGACGTTGCGAGCGCTGCCACGAGGAGCTTAGGCGGATACTGCCGAAGGGAAAGACGAACTTCGACGCCTTGACCTGCCGCGACATGGCGGCGTGCATGAGCCACGTGAACAGCTACCTTCGCGGCAAGATGGACTGGATGGCGCCCGTCGAGATGGCGCGCCTCGTGCTTCCGCAAGGGCTCCTCGACGCGTACGGGGTCGAGGAGATAGAGCCGAAGGAGGTGAACCTCACACCGCACCTCGTGCCTCACGCGATAACCCTGATCTAGCTAGTCTGGGGCACCGCATCATATCGCCGATTTCTTTACCTGCAGTCTTTCAAAACCAGCGACGCGGGCCTGACCTGGTGCTGTCTCAAACGGTTGCCGTCTACACATAACGGACTGCGAAGGCGGTCGATTGAAAAAGTGCAGGTAATAGATGGAACGCCGCGACCTCGAAATTGAAAAGGTAGAAGTAAACAGCCCTCTGATCTGCATAAACGTTAACTTACGAGAATTCAATCAACG
>NZ_WWRX01000037.1:0-1608 GCF_009875575.1 Eggerthella sp. BIOML-A4
ACAAAAATTTTCCATCTGAATCAGATACCATAACCTTGATAAACCCATATTGGTTAAAGGCCCCCGCCATAAATACTTGTCTCCACCAAATATAATCAAATAATGATCCATCTGTTGGTAAATCAAATGTCAATGAACCTGCGTGATTGCCGCCTGAACTCGGGGTGTTTTCTAAAAACAAATGATCGCGCCCGAGCCAAGGACCTATAAAAAGTCCTTTGTCAAAAATTTCAGTTCCATCATTAAGTATAGCCATATTTTTTTGACCTTTTGCGAGTCCGTCTTTTATGCCTGTACCAGTGTCAGTATAGTCAAATGGTCTTTCACTAAATTTCCGTGTCTCACTATCAATGATTTCCCTGTCGCCAACCTCCATTACACCACTTGGATTTACCAATCCAAAATATCCGTTTTCACTGTTCATTTTCGCAGTGACGATTGGTAAAGCTTCGACATTTCCGTTGTTTGTGATATTAAAAATGACCTTACCGTCTGATTCGGTAAAGTCAGTTATTTTTTTGTATGACGTTGAGTGTGCTACACCGTCAGGGATGAGGAAGGTTAACTTAGCTGTGTCATACCATGATTGGATGCCATCAAGCTCTGTCTTATCAATTAAAATAGCTTTATAGTATCTGTCTGGTTCATCGGAAAAAACCAACATTCGTTCTTCATCCTGATTAAATAAGCCAGCCACTTGCTCTCTAATTTTATTTATGTTTCCAAATGAAATGTTTGACGGCTGAACAGTATCCACAAAACTAATTTTTGAGATATCAAACGATGCAAGGCTAACTTCCACTTCAATTATTTTTGCATCTGTTTTTACTTTTTGCAAAAGAATCCCAAGTTTAGGAGATGAATTACTTGTCACAGAACGTTCGTTCCCTATTTGTCGCTTAACTTTTAGTACTTTTAGTAAAGGACTAGTATCTATTGAGTTGAAGCTCATTGTTATTTGTTCTGACAATTATATATCACCTCCCAATCTTTTTATCGCTGTTTGTTTTTGTGTCGTATATTCATTGATTGCGTCGCCAGTTGCTCTTGCAAACTCTTGACCATTGACATTGAAGACAAAATCTCTGCCAACCAATTCTTTGATTGTGGACAATGCTTCTTTGATGACTCCCATTTCTTCAGTGTCCTGTCTTCGGTATGTAACCTCAACAGAACTTGAAGAATTGCCAGCGTCAAAGCTATATGCCAGATTATCCCCCATCATGTCACTGACTTGCATGTTGAAACGGTCAATGCCGTCAAACATACTGTCCATAGCCTTATTGACATATTTGGTACTCTTTTCAATACCAACTGCCACACCTTGGCCAATGAATAGACCGACTTCATCACGGAACAAGCGTGATGGTGAATGAATTTGAGCCTTGGCTTGTGCTGCTCTATTCGCTTGAGCTACCAGAGCATTTGCAGCCGCTGTGACAGCTCCAATGGCTGAATACATGCCTTGAGCTAAACCTTGGCCAATCATTGCACCGACATACTGCATAGCACCAGCACCAGACATACCAGTAGAACGGATTGCGTTTATCATTGCAGACATTGCAGCTGTTGCTGAACCAATACCGCCTCTAATGCCAGCAGTCACTC
>NZ_WWRX01000038.1:0-1457 GCF_009875575.1 Eggerthella sp. BIOML-A4
GAATGCGACCTGTAACACCAATCAGAGCCCCTTTCTTAGCCCAATTTGCTAAGTTTTCAGCTTGCTGGCGCCAAATCACACAGTTAATAAAATCAGCCTCACGCTCTCCGTTTTCGTTTTTTCGGTTGCGATTGACAGCAAGAGTGAACGTAGCTACCGCCACATTAGAGGGGGTGTATCTAAGTTCAGCGTCCTTTGTCATTCTTCCAACCAGTACAACATTATTGATCATCTGACTTGTCCTTTCCTGCATTGCGTTCACCGACTAGATAGCCCAGCATGAGCCAAACGAACGCCATTCCAACCTCTTTTAGTAATTCAATCATTTCAATTCCTCCATTTTCTAATAAATTTTTACCCAATCTTTAGAGATATAATGAGTTCTAGCGTATTCACTTCTTGCCATATCTTTTGCCTGCTCCCAGCTATAAGCCAGTACATGGTAAAAATGTTGCGTACGGTGATTTAATCCCCAATTACATGTAACACGATAAAATTTCAATTCATTTCCAATGGACCATAAGTGGGGTAATCGTCTGCCAGATTCGTACATATCTCTATCAACTCTCGCTATCTGTGGTTTGTTCATCTTCTTCTCCAAATTCTATTCCTAACCTTTTTACGGTTGCGATTGACGGCAAGTGTGAACGTTGCTACCGCTACATTAGATGGCGTGTATCTAAGTTCAGCGTCCTTGGTCATTCTTCCAACCAAACAAATTGAATTAATCATACTAATTCACCTCTTTTCCATTTGTATATGAATACTTTCTGATACTTGTCTAATTTCCATGATTACCATCCACACTGTTCAGCCAGCTCTTCTTGACTAAGTGGCTTAATATTTTGATAACCGCTGACTTGATAATTTTTCTTGTATTCAAAGCCAGCTTGTGCAAGTGTTGCCTTAAAGTGTTCTTTTTCATCTGCACTTTCAAAATACACTTCCAAGGTCATTTTTTGCTTGTATTGTTTTAAGCCATTTTCAGCCTCTCTGAGAGCTTCAATGTCATTCTTGGGCGATTGTCCATTTTCCAAGATTTCGCCTGTTTCTGGGTCAAAATGACGGCTTTCTGTTGAAACTTGAGCTTGTTCCTGTTCTTTTGCTCGCTGAGTGGCTAGAAGTTGCTCTCTTTCTTCCTCAGCTCTTCGCGTTTCTGCTTTCTGCTTTTCAAACTGATAATCTGCCATGATTTGTTGCATTACATCAGCCAAAGACATTGACTGTAACATACGAATGTACGGTTGGTCAGTCATACCGTACTCAGCACATTGCCCGGAGATGGTGGCTTTTTCTTTTTCATGCTCTTGTTGTTTTTGATATTCAAATGTGACCATGTCCTCAAGAGATTTCATGGTGACTTTCTTCAAGGTCACACCATCCGCCATAAAGTCGCCAGCCTTGATATATTCAAGGGCTTTTTCATCAAAGATACGTGGGTCAAGCATGTACTCGGC
>NZ_WWRX01000039.1:0-1382 GCF_009875575.1 Eggerthella sp. BIOML-A4
CGTCCGCGTCGCGCACGACGCGCCCGCCCCGCATCACCACCACCCGGTCGGCGATGCCCGCGAGCCACCACAGCCGGTGCTCGGCCACGAGCACGGTCTTGCCCGCGGCCTTGAGCCGCGCGACCGCCTCGGCCAGCTGGAGCATGGCGCCCACGTCGAGCGACGCCGTGGGCTCGTCCAGCACGAAGACGTCGGGGCCCATCGCGCACACCGAGGCGATGGCCACCATCTGGCGCTGGCCGCCCGAGAGCGCGCGGATGTCGCGGTCGCGCAGGTGCTCGATGCCCAGCAGGGCGAAGGCGCCGTCCACGCGCCGGTGCATCTCGGCGCGCGAGAGCCCGAGGTTCTCGCAGCCGAACGCCACCTCCGAGGTGGTGTCCAGGTTGAAGAACTGGCTGCGGGGGTTCTGGAACACCGAGCCCACGCGCCGGCACAGCGCGTCCATCTCCCACGACCCCGCGTCCTTGCCGGCGATGCGCACCGACCCCGCGAGCTCCCCGTCGTAGGAGACGGGGATCAGCCCGTTCGCCAGGCGCGTGAGCGTGGTCTTGCCGCAGCCGGAGCCGCCGGTGAGCACCACGCACTGCCCTGCGGGCACGCTCAGGGACACGTCGGCGAGGGCGGGCTCGCGGGCGCCGGCGTAGGTGAAGCCCGCCCGGTCGAACGAAAGCGCCGCGTCGGCCTGCGCGCTCACGCGATCACCCCCAGCTTGATGAGCGCCACGCACGCGACCACGGCGCCGAACAGGGCGGCGAACAGGGCGTCCGCCGGCCCGAAGCGCAGCTCGTAGTAGGACGTGCGCGCCGCCGCGGAGTCGATGCCGCGCACGATGGCCGCGTTCGACAGCTCGTCGGCCACGATGGCCAGCCGGCTCATCACGGGCACCATGAGGTTCTCCGCCGTCAGCGCCGGATGCCGCAGCACCGTCGCGGGCGACAGCGCCATGCCGCGCACCTTCATGGCCTCGGCCACCGACGAGAACTCCTTGCCCATCGTGGGGAAGAACCTGAGCGCCACGCACAGCGCCACCACGCCGCCGCGCGGCACGTGCGCGCGCTGCAGCGCCGAGGCCATCTCGCCCACGCGCGTGGTGGCGATCATGTTCGACGCGAACATCCCCACGCAGAACACGCGGCGGAACACGACGATCATCGCGGCGAACGACGCGGTCACCTCGTTCGGAAAGGCGGCGACGGCCATGCTGGCCCCGAAGACGGCCGCGTAGGCCGCCAGCCAGCGCAGCGCCGCCGACGCGCGGCCGCACCAGATCATCGTCGCGGCGCACAGCGCCACGGCCGCCACCTCGGTCCACGGCTTCGTCGGCGCGAACGCGATGAGGTTCAGCATGAGCAGGACGGCGAGCGACGTGCGCGGGTCGAGCC
>NZ_WWRX01000040.1:0-1197 GCF_009875575.1 Eggerthella sp. BIOML-A4
AGGCGGCGCCGGAAGCGCTGCCGGAGAAAGGAGACTGTCATGGCGAAGATAGTCAATTCTTGGAACGACTGGGATCCGCTGAAGCGCGTGATCGTCGGCCTGTGCGACAACTCGGTCATCCCGCCCGAGGAGCCCGCGACCTCCGAGAAGGTGCCGGTCGACTCCGAGATGCGCGGCATGTGGGGTCTCCGCCCGCTGCGCACGGTCGAGGTCGGCAACGCCTGCCTCGAGAACCTCGTGAAGGCGCTCGAGGAGCGCGGCGTGGTCGTCGACCGCCCGACGCCCCTGCAGTGGAACCAGGCCATCGGCACGCCCGACTTCCGCAACGACTCGATGATGACCTGCATGCCGCCCCGCGACATCCTGCTCACCATGGGCAACGAGATCATGGCCTCCGCCAACTCCTTCCGCTGCCGCTACTTCGAGTACCTGGCCTACTGGCCGCTCATGAAGCAGTACTTCGACGAGGACCCGGACTTCCTGTGGACCCAGGCCCCGCGCCCGCGCCTGACCGACAAGTCCTACAAGCACAACTACTACGACGAGAAGATCTCGCTGGAGGAGCGCCTGGTGCGCACCGCCAACAAGGACTTCGTCACGACGGAAGTCGAGCCGATGTGGGACGCCGCCGACGTCATGCGCATGGGCAAGGACCTGTTCATCCAGCACGGCCTGACCACGAACCGCACGGCCATGGACTGGTTCCAGCGCTACTACCCCGAGCACCGCGTGCACGCCGTGAACTTCCCGGGCGACCCCTACCCGATCCACATCGACGCGACCTTCGTGCCGCTGCGCCCCGGCCTGATCATCAACAACCCGCAGCGCAAGCTGCCCGAGGAGCAGCGCGCGATCTTCGAGGCCAACGACTGGCAGATCGTCGACGCCGCCCAGCCGGCCCACTCCGAGCCGCCCGAGTTCTGCTACAGCTCCGTGTGGCTGTCCATGAACTGCCTGGTGCTCGACCCGAAGACGGTCATCGTGGAGGCCTCCGAGGTCTACCAGCAAGAGGAGATGGACAAGCTCGGCATGAACGTCATCCCCGTCGACCTGCGCGGCGCCTACGCCTTCGGCGGCGGCCTGCACTGCTCCACGGCCGACGTCTACCGCGAGGGCGAGTGCCTCGACTACTTCCCGAACCGCGTCGCCGACCCGACCCTGGTTCGCCCGGAGATGTGGAACGACTAGTCGCGTAGC
>NZ_WWRX01000041.1:0-1015 GCF_009875575.1 Eggerthella sp. BIOML-A4
GTAAAAGAGCTTATCGAGGTAAGCAGCGTCGGCACTAAAGAGGGGTAGTCGTATGATCGACCTAACTGCAATAAGTCAGTGGTGCATTGCAATCACTGGCATTTTAGTGTTTTTAAAATATGTGTCGGCACCAATAAAAGCATTGCTCGAAAATAACAAAACAGCAATGGAAGGACTTCAAAACGCAATCAATAAACTTAGCAGCGATTTAAAAGATAATGATTATAAATGGGCTGAATCCCAAGCACACAGAAATCGATTACAAAATACTCAAGATAAGCATGAGGAAAGAATTGGAATTGCAGAAGATAAGCTTATTAGTCATGACGAACAATTGAAGACTTTATGGAAAGAAAAGGTAGATAAAAGATGAACTTAGAAAAATGGTCAAAAGAAGTCTTAATCAAAACAATCAAAACTATGGCACAAACAGCAGTCGGATTAATTGGTTCGGCTGTTTTAATTACTGATATTAATTGGGAGACAATGTTATCAGCAGTATTACTTTCTGGATTGGCTTGTATTCTGATGAATGTCTCTCAAATTAAGGAGTAGTGTATGACTAAAGTAACAGACTATGCTTATAGTCTATTAAATAAGCGTATAACTGTACCTTACAATCCTTACGGCGGGCAATGTGTGTCATTTGTTGACCACTTAGCAACTCATTTTACTGATAAAAACCTAGCATATACAAATGCTATTGATTTATTGGAAAAAGCACGTTCGCAAGGATTTAAAGTAACCCGTTTTACAGGTTCAGAAATTCCAAAAGTTGGCGATATCTGGGTGACTGCGACAAGTAATCATCCATTTGGTCACACAGGTATTTTTACCAAAGTGGATAATACAGGTAGTTATTTTACTACACTAGAACAAAATGTAGACTTAAACGCAGATGCATTGGAAAATGGGGGATGGGTAAGAGAAAAAAACAGAACGTTATATGTAGATGGGACATTTACTTATGACAATGATATTTTACTGCCACAAACTATGGTAGGTTGGTTTACAT
>NZ_WWRX01000004.1:0-148881 GCF_009875575.1 Eggerthella sp. BIOML-A4
CTCGCGGAGGGCGTTTCGGCATGCGAAGGCCCCGCCCCCCTCGGGAGGCGGGGCCTTCGCGCGTTCTGGGGCTCCGCAATTACCCTTGCGCTAGGGGCTCTCTTTTAAGTTGATATCTATGCTAAACTTCAAAGAGTAGCTGCAATATGAAGGAAGGTTGATGATATGACAGGGGATGCTTCTCGTTTCTTTTCGGTTCGCATGTCGATAGTGCTCACGTTGTTCGCGGCGGTGCTTCTATCGGGCATGATGGTGCCGAGCATTGCCTTTGGTGAAGAGACGGGCGTTGGGCATGAGGCTGGAGCAGTCGATGGCGGCACGCAGGCTTCGACGGAGGCCCACGGGGCTGCTGATCAGGATGAAGATGATTCTGGCTCCGGAAATCCACATGATCCCGACGCTCCTTCTGACGAGGGTGCAGGTTCGGGAGGGGTCTCTCCTTCGCCTGCATATGTCCCTGGGTGGAACACTGTCGATGGCAACCGCTATTTTGCCGACGAGCAAGGAAAGCTCAAGAGCGGGTGGTTGATTGATGGAGGGAAGCGTTACTACCTGGATCCTGGCAACGGCAATGCGATGGCGCGCGGCTTCGTCGCTATCGAAGGCAAGTCTTACTATCTCGATACCGATGGGGTTCTGTTCTCTTCGGGATGGCTGCTGGTCGATCGCGCCTGGTACTACGCAGCTGCGTCGGGCGAGATAGAAACCGGCTGGCTGAAGCTGGGCGGGACCTGGTACTACCTCGATCCTTCGCGAGGTGGTGCCATGTTGACCGGCTCCTACCGTGTGGGATCGACGCTGTACCATGCACGTCCGAGCGGGGCGCTCGTCACCGGCAACGGTTGGGTGCGTACGGATGGCGCTTGGTACTATGCGAGTCCCTCGGGTGCTTTGCGCACCGGCTGGCTGAAGCTGAGCGGCACCTGGTACTGGCTCGACCCGGAAACCGGAGTCATGGCAACGGGTTGGTATAAAGATGGATCGACCTGGTACTATTCTGACGGGTCCGGTGCGATGCTTGCCAATCGCTGGATGAAGCAGGGAGGAACGTGGTACTACCTTAGGGCATCCGGTGCGATGGCTACCGGTTGGTTGAAGCAAGGTGGTATCTGGTACTGGCTTGATCGTTCTTCGGGAGCTATGGAGACCGGCTGGTATCGTGATGGGTCAACTTGGTACTACTCTGACGGATCAGGTGCGATGCTCGCCAATCGCTGGTTGAAACAGGCTGGGACATGGTACTATTTGAACCCATCGGGCTCTATGCGCACGGGCTGGTTCAAGCAACACGGAGTTTGGTACTGGCTTAATCCCGAAAGCGGCGCCATGGCTACTGGATGGGCGAAGGCGACTGATGGAAAGTGGTACTACTTCAACGGATCCGGCGCGATGCTTGCCGATCGATGGCTTAACCTGGGCGGCACATGGTATACGCTCAGCGCATCAGGCGCCATGCGCACCGGTTGGTACCAAGAGGGATCGGCGCGTTATTGGCTTGATCCGGAAACCGGAGCCATGGCTGTCGGTAGGTGCACGATCGATGGACGCGAGTACGTGTTCTCTGGCAGCGGTGCTATGGTCAACAACGTATGGGTGTCGCTTGGGAACGGCTCCTGTGGCTTCATCGATGGCTCGGGGGATGCCGTGCTCGTCGCCTCGTACGATGCTCAGGGCAGAATCGTATGTGCTGATGGGAAGACGGGCTGGCGCACAGCCGCTGGAAAGACCTTCTATTTCGATCCGAAGGACGAAGGCGCGTTGCGTACGGGCATGTTCGACGTCGATGGAGTTCGTTACTACGCCGACGCTTCGGGCATCAGGCAAACGGGATGGGTCAAAGCCTCCGGAACGTGGTATTACCTGGATCCCTCGAGCGGGGTCATGCGCACCGGTTGGGCTTCCGTGGGCGGTTCTTGGTACTATCTCGATCCTTCGACGGGGGCTATGCAGACCGGTTGGCTGCAGGAGAGCGGTGATTGGTATTACCTGAAGAGCAGCGGCGCGATGGTTTCCAACGCAAGCGTGAAGGTGTCGGACGGCACCTACTGGTACATGAACGGGTCGGGACGCCATGACAAGCAGGCGGGCATCGATATCATCATGCGCACGGCGCGCTCGCTTCTTGGCGTGCCCTATGTATGGCTTGGCGTGTACCCGCAGGACGGAGGCATGGATTGCGCTTCGTTTACGTGGTATCTGTATAAGCAGCTAGGGATCGATATCGGTTTCGAGACGTATGATCAGATGTACAGCGGCGTGAGAGTGTTCGGCGATCCCCAACCTGGCGATATCATCTTGATGTATTACGGTGCGTGGCCGAACTACAATCCTATGCTGCCTGAGCACGTGGTGCTGTATGCCGGCGGCGGAATGATTTACGAAGAGCCGGCATTCGGCGGTCGCTGCCAGTACGTGTCGCTCGCCTCGAAGGGAGCATCTACGACGACGGCGCAAAGGATTCTGTCATAGAACGGATCGTGGAGGGTCCAGAGGACCCTCCACGTGTTTTCAAGTGGCTTTCTTGATGCGATTTACAAGATGGGTTGGTTTCGCCGTTCCTGCGCCTCGGCGCAGGCGAGGGCAGTCAAACGAGCTGTTTCGCTCCAAGAGAATTTATCGATAACCAGTTGATTGATGTTTTGACCCATGATGAGGCATCGTGTGCGATCGCTATTGAGTTCGAGTATGGCGTTGGCTATCGTTTCGCCGTCCGCCGAGGGGAGTATGATGCCGTGTTCGTTGCTCGGCACCAGCTCTTGCACGCCTCCTACATTTGTGACGATGGGCGTTGCTTTGCATGCAGCTGCTTCCAGCAAGGAGGTCGAGAATCCTTCAGAGCGCGATGGAAGGCAGAACACGTTTGATTCTGTAAGCAGGGCAGAAACATCCGGCGAGTGCAGACGGCCGAGAAACGTTGCATTGGGAAGCGATGCCCGGAGGAGGCTGTCTTCCAATGGACCCTCTCCTGCGATGAGGAAATGAATCGATTTTTCATCGGCCAAGATGCGCATAGCTTCGATGAGGGCCGGTATTCCCTTTTCAGGTATCAGCCTTCCGGTGAAAGCCACGAGGAGCGTTTCGTCGGATAGGCTGAGTTCTTTCCTGAACGATCGGCAAGACGAGCCTTCAGCGAAGGCTCGCGCGTCGATGGAGTTGTTGAGCACCCCGCGGGCTTCGATGCCGAAATGCCGGAGCCATTCGGTTCCCGCGAGGGAAACCGCGTAGTAATCGGCGGAGTGGCGCTTCACCAGCTCGGTGACTGCGTGTTCGACTATTGCCACGAAGGGGTCGACGAGCTTGCTTCCCATGGTCAAGTGAGCCGATCCGTGGTCGACGATGATAGGGCGAATGCCCTTGGCCTCCGCTAGCGCGATTCCTTCCAGCGTATGGCGGTAGAACCGGGTGTTAATGGCAACGTAGTCGATATTTTGGTTGTGAAGGTACGCCATGATCCGTTCGTATGCCTTATCGTGGCGCGTAACGGGGTATCTGTCGCCCAAAAGCTTATAGCAGGGGAGACGAACTATCTCGACCCCTTCTCCCAGGTCTTCCCTCTCGGCGAGATCGTAGACGTTCGATGTGACGATGATGACGCGATTACCCTGGTCGGCCAGTTGGCGCGCAAGGTTCTGGGTGTACTTTTCAACGCCTCCGACGTGAGGGAGGTAGTGGGCGGAAAATATGCAGAAGGTGTCGTTCTTGTTCGTCAATGTGTTACCGAACCTGATCTTGAACGGTGTCTGCATTGGAGAGCCCGCTTGGGTCAGAGTCGCTTGGGCTCCGATCGTCTTTCTCCAGCTTTTTCGCGAGCAGAGCCTGCTCTTGCACGAGGTTCTTGATCATGAGGGCTTGCTTGCTGGCGATTGAGCTAAGCGAAAGGGATATGGCCAGCAAGAAGAACAATCCGATGAAGAAGATGAAGTTCGAAGGGGTTTCGAACCCGAGGAAGGACGAGATGGAGTACAGGGGCTGAGGAAACAGGGCGCATAGCACGATGACGACGGTGAGCGCCATCCACAGCAGCGAGTACTTGAGCAACAGTCGTTCTCGGGCGACCAGATGGACGACGTACGCGAAGAAGGCGACGCATAGGATGATTGCGACAATTTGAAGAACGAACACGAAACCCTCCGCTTTCTAGACTCGCTTGCGCTTGTGTGAAAAGCTGACGATCAAGATGGCCAGCGACACTTTGATCATGTAGTACAGGCTGGAAAGCCCTCCAATGGACGATTTTCCGCCCTGGCGCTCGCGCATGGTTACCGGAGCTTCGTTCACGGACAGACCCGATTTGATGGCGAGCATGATGGACTCGGGCTCCGGGTAGTCGGTGGGGTAGTTCCTTGCGAACAGCGCCATGGCTTTCTTGCTTGAAGCTCGAAAGCCGGACGTCGGATCGGTGATGCGCTTGCCGGAGAATGCTTTTATCCAGAATGACAGCCAAACGATGCCCAGCCTTCTGAGGGCGGTCGATCGGAATCCGTCGGTGTCCTCCACGAAGCGGGAGCCGATGGCCAGATCCGATCCCGACTCGATCAGCTCGACGAGACTGGGAATGCAGCGGGCATCGTGTTGGCCGTCGCCATCGAACTGGATGTCAACGTCGTAGCCGTTGAGGAGCGCGTACTTATGACCCGCTTGCACGCAGCCGCCGATGCCGAGGTTCTGAGGCAGGTTCAAAACGTTGAACCCGTGCGATTCGCATAACGACTGGGTTTCGTCTGTCGATCCGTCATTGACGACGACGTAATCGTATCCTGCGGACACTACGTCGTTGACGACCGAAACGATGCTCTCCTGCTCGTTGTAGGCGGGGATGACGACGAGGACGTTCAGGTGCTTGTTGTTGGGATATGCATTCGAGGTATCCATATATCGAAGTATACCGTAGTTCGAACCCTCTTTCGCGCGTATGCTTTCTTAAACCCGCATTAAGTCCCGCAATGGATCGATGGGTCGATTCTCAAGCTGGGTCGAACGTCTGCATCTTTTTCCTGCTTATCCTCCTTGCTCCCTGTATCATATGATTCGGCATTTTTGGTTTTTGTCCCGAGCTCGCCACCGTGACCCTTGTTGCGGCAAAAGCGGATTGGGTCGTTGCCGTAAAGCCGCATGTGAAAGCCATCGTATTGTTTTTCGTTTGAGGAGTTTTGATGATTGGGAAGCTGATGAAAGACTGGGCGGGTAATTTGAAGCGCGGTGAAGTTTGCGCTTGCTTTGTTTTCGCCGTCCTATTTGCCTGGGCCGTCTTGCTTCCCGAGTTGGGGAAGTTCGGTCTCAAGCAGGTCGCTCTTTTCTCGATCGGGCTATCGATCGTCTCGGCTTCCGTTCTTGTTGCGATTTGCGACCAAATCAAGCAGATCAACCGGAAAGAACGGGTCGCCGCTCGTAGGTCTTCGAAGCAGGTGAGGATCGCGTTCTTGCTCTGCTTTGCTGCTTTGGAGGTTTCGTTTCTTGCGGTGCTGCTGTCTAATTGGCCTGGCTTTTGCTCTACGGACTCAAACGACATCGTCAACCAGGTCTTGGGCGTTTCCGAGTGGAGCACGTGGCATCGTTACGACGGGTTGGCGAACCACCATCCTATTTTCTACACCTTCCTTGTTTGGGTGGTCTTTCAGGCTACGGCATTCTTTGGCAGCGTCGATCTGTCGATAGGCATCTTTCTTTTCCTTCAGATGACCGTGGCCGCCCTTGTGCTCAGCTGGTGCATCTCGGTGTTTGTCAGGCTTGGTTTTGGAAAAAGGTACATCCTGGCGGCTTTTGCCTTCATGCTGTTCAACCCGATTCTCGCAAACTACTCGGTGACCATGTGGAAGGATGTCTTGTTTAGCTGTTGCGCCCTGTTTCTGATTGTTCGCCTGTATTCGCTTTTGTTCCATGGCGAGAAGAAACACATTGGAAGAACCCTGCTTGTCGCTTGTCTGCTGCTCACTTTTTTGAGGAGCAATGGGTTCGTGGTCGTGGGAGCTACCTTGCTTGTCTTGTTCGCGATCGAGCCCGATCTGAGAAAGAAGGTCGCGGCTGTGGGCGCCGCAGTGCTTTGCGCTTTTCTGGTTGTTCAGGGTCCGTTGCTCTCGATCATGGGAGTGCAGAAGGGGCATTTTTCAGAGTCCGTGGGCATTCCGCTTCAGCAAATCGCAGCAACCGTGCACAAAGGCGGACATATCAACGAAGAACAAGAGGAGTTCATCAACAGGGTTCTTCCTATGGAAGCCATGAGGGACTCTTACAATCCTCAAACTCCCAATCCGATCAAGTTCCACGAGTCTTTCGACGATGCCTTTCTGGAGGAGCATAAGATCGAGTTCTTGGTCACCTGGGCTTCGATGCTTCCCGACAACCTTGGAATATACGTCAAAGCCTGGATCGATGAAACGCAAGGATACTGGAATCCGGGCTATCCGTCGTGGCTTGTGACAAACTCCACTCTTTACGAGCAAGCCCCGCGCGATTACCTCGGATTCGATTGGGATCCTGGTTTCTTGGCGCAAAAGCTGATCGCGGCTTTGCCTGTTCCTTTCAGTTCCGGCACGCTAATTTGGGCGGTGGCTGCGCTTGTTTTCGTCGGATGCGTCGGACTCGAGAAGAAGAAGCGGGCAAGATGCTTGGTATGCGTTATGCCTCTCATTGCGCTGCTTGCGACGCTGTTCGTTGCGGCTCCTGCAGTCGGGGACTATCGCTACATATTTGCCTTCAATCTGGCGTTGCCCTTCGTTTTGCCGATTGCTTGCTTGGTGAAGGCGGGCCGACCCAAGGCGTAGCTTTTTCTGTTTCGTGCTGATGAGTAACGGGTGAACGTTTCAAATCTGTAAGAGCGGTTGTGAGCTGAAACAGGTGCGCGCATTCTGTTTTGCTTCGGGAGAGTTTCATTTCGAGGTTGGGAATGCCTTACACTTGTACATTCTTGATACTTTGCAATGCGAGTGGTTTTGCTCGTCTGCGTTATGGTTCGATCGACAGGAGAGGTGCGGATCGCTTCCGCCAAGCAAGTTATGCAAAAGGGATTTCTCGAGGTTTTGCACAGGCACAGAGTCGATATGATCCTGATCGCCGTCGTTGCGGTCATGACGATCCACGCCCTGTACTGTTACTCGTTCAGCGATTCGCGGCTCGCCCTTGCTTTTTCGTGCGTTTCCGTGATCGTCGTTGCGTTTGCATACCTGTTGATACGGGCGCTTGAATCGAGGGTGCGCCATCAGGTTGAAATGGCGTTCTTGGTGGGTTTGATAAGCTGCGGCCTCTTGTATTCTGTGGTTTTCGCGCCGGGGACCGTCCCTGACGAGACTTTTCATTTTGAAGCGTCGTACAAACTGGCGGACTACATCATGCTTCAAAGTCCTACTGTCGATTCTCTGCCGGTAAGAGAAGACGATTCGATCATGCTGAACGGTATGCTCGAATCTTATACGCTTGGATACGATAAGTACCGTACGGCCATAGACCAGTTCGCCTTTTTCGCGAACGACGCGTCTCGTGTTGCGGTCGAGCCCGTCTCCTCGTTTGACTGGACTGCGAACCCTCCGTACATCAAGCTTCCCTCGGCTTTGGGCATCGTATTGGCCACGCTGCTCAATCTCGGAAGCTATCCGCTGTTCTACCTGGGCAGGTTCTTCAATTTGTTGATGTTTGCAGTGTTAGTATATTCTGCCGTTCGCATCACTCCTATCGGCAAGAACGTCATGATGACTGCAGGGCTTCTTCCTATGACACTGCATTTAGCGTCTTCGTATTCGTACGATGCTGGAATTATAGGGTTGGCCTTCCTGTTGACGGGTATGTGCTTGCGAGCCGTGTATGGAGAAGGGCTCATGAGCCGATGGGAGAAAGTAGGGCTTGTCGTTATTGCAGCTTTGCTCGCTCCGTCCAAGGTTGTGTATGCGGTCATCGTGTTCCTCGTCGTTTTGATACCGCGGAAGCGTTTTCCCTCAACCGCTGCTTCCGTGCGGTTCAAGTCCATTGCGATTGGCTGCTCCCTGGTTGCCATACTCGCATTTCGTGCTGCGGTATTATTGCAGATGTCAGGGATCGCGTCTTCTGGGGGTGGCGTAAGCTCGCGTGGCGACGAACAAGGCACGTTCTATAGCCTGACCGGACTTATCTCTGATCCTGCGAATACGGTTCTGCTTTTTCTCAGGACGTTTGATGTGCAAGGCTCTTTTTATTTGGAAACGCTTGTCGGGGGGTCCCTCGCTTGGTTTCAGATTGAGCTGAAAGCTCCGCTTTATGTCACGGTCGTTCTGTTGATTATTGTGATGATATCCTTTCAACGATGCGAGGACGACAATGCCTTAGTGCCGGTCGCTCATAGGATTCTGTTCGGAGGTTTAGCGCTGGTCGGCGGTTTGGGAGTGATTCTCTCGATGCTGGTCGGATGGACATTTACATATGAAAACGTCATACAGGGTGTGCAAGGCCGCTATTTCCTCCCGTTGCTTCCTATGGCAGCATTGGCGATGCGAAGCAAGCATGTATGCATCGACATTCCTCTTGGTGAAGGGCTTGTCTTTGCCATGATCGCCGTGAATGCAATGTACCTCGCGCGAACCTTCTCCATCGCTGTAGGGGTTTAGCATCCGATCATGCGATTTGATTTTGACGGCTGGTTAGGCACACCTTATCGATGAGGGTGCTCTCGCATTGTGGCTAAAGAGTATCTGGTCAGAGGCGGTTTCCTTCGGTAGGCCGACAGCGATTGCGTTTGCGATCAGTTGAGGTCGCGGTCGTCGAGGCGAAAATACCCGCAGCTCGGGTGCAGGTTCCTGTTCATATACGGATCACCGATGACGAAGTATTCGGGCCATGTTGCGTTGAGCAGCGACGCTTCCCGATGGAATCGCATTTGCTTGGCGACAGTCGTCTCGTATCCGCGGGAAAGCGATTCGTAATGATAGAGCTCCGCTTCCGGCGCGAAAACGATGCTGTATCCTTTGGCGCGGAGCTTCAGGCAGAAGTCGACATCGTTGAAGGCGACGGCGAACTCTTCCGAAAAACCTCCCACCTCCTCGAACGCCTTCCGTTTCGTCAAAACGCACGCTGCGGTTACGGCGCTTACCTCGCGAGTGCTCGAAGCTGTGTGATAGTAGCCCTTCTCATTGCGATCTAAGCTGGAATTGAGATGGCCCGCACCCGTTCCTTGAACGTAAACTCCTGCATGCTGAATGGTTCCATCCCGATAGTAGAGTTTTGCGCCGACTGCGCCTACGGTTGGTTCTTGGGATATTCCTAGCATGGATTCTATCCAGAAGGGAGATATGACTTCGGTGTCGTTGTTCAAGAGGAGCAGGAATTCGCCTCTAGCATGCTGTGCGCCGAAGTTTATGAGCTTCGAGAAGTTGAACTCGTGCTTCCAGGTTGCGATCTTGATACGGGGGTCTCGTCTCTTCGCGTTTTCGTAATAATCGAAGGTTGATGCCTCGGTGCTGTTGTTCTCTACGACGATTATCTCAAAATGGTCATAGGTGCTTTTATCCAGTATCGAGGATAAGCACGTATCGAGCACTTCGGCGTTGTCTTTGTTCGGGATGATGATCGATACGAGGGGTTTGCCCGTAACATGGTATTCGATGTGATAGCGACAAGCTTCTTCGGTGTGGTGAGCCTTCCCGGGGATAGCCATCGCTTGTAGATGCTCTTCGATCGCGAGCTTACCTGCTTTGTCGGCGTAGGGTTTTTCACCGGTTCCGCTTGCTGTCGAGTTCTCGCTAATGCGCCAATGGTATAAAACACTGGGTACGTGGTGTATCCTCGCCCCCTTTTCTACTGCTTGCAGGATCATGCGATGATCTTGAGCGCCGTCGAATATCGGATCGGCGGGCGCAAGGCGGGCGAGCAAGTTGTTCCTTACCATGAGCAAGTGGCAGACGTAGTTCACCTCGCGAAGCAGGTGGGGGCTGAAGTCGGGTTTGAAATAGGGGTCGCCGTAGGTTCCGTCGGGGAATAGCTTATCTTCGTCGCAATAGAGCAGATCGATATTCTCATTGACATTGATGGCGGAGGCGTATTCGAAAAGAGCGTTGGGCTCCAGCAGATCGTCGTGATCGAGGAAGGCGATGTAGTCGCCTTGTGCAGCGGCGATTCCTTGGGCCGAATTGAGCGATATGCCAAGATTCTTCTCGAGGCGCACTTCTTTGACTCTATCGTCTCGATTGGCGAGGTTTTTGATCGCTTTAGCCAAGTCGTCATTGTCGGGATCTGCGTTGACCAGTATCAGCTCAAAATTTCCGTAAGTTTGCTCGAGCACGCTCGATGCCATCTCGCGAAAGAACTTCAAAGGAGTTCGAAATAGAGGCGTTACGATGCTGATCAGGGGTTTGCTCTTGAGAAAGGCGTTGCGTTGTTCTTTTATTACGGCATCGTCCGCCCGATGTCTGTCAAGCCATTGGGGATACCTTGTGTCATGGGTAGCGTCAAGCGCTTCTTCATGCCGCTTGGCGAGAAGCGTTTCGTAGAGCTGA
Source organism: Eggerthella sp. BIOML-A4 (assembly GCF_009875575.1). Lineage (NCBI taxonomy): Bacteria > Bacillati > Actinomycetota > Coriobacteriia > Eggerthellales > Eggerthellaceae > Eggerthella > Eggerthella sp. BIOML-A4. Next base: position 10,455 of record NZ_WWRX01000004.1, read on the forward strand.
GGTTCGAGCGTTGCGAAATTGGTACGAACCGAGCCAGAGGGATCCTCAAAGCTTACTACATACGTTGCAATGGGCTTGGGGATGCGTACGGAGAAATCGATGCGTCTTACGGGCATTGGAACCATACTGCTTTCCGGCTCGACGGAATCGCTCATAACGATAAAGCTAGAGTCGATTGGTCTGAAGCGACCATCAAGGAGCTTGATCGAATAGGGGATGTCGTCCACGGTTGGTACGGTGATCGTCCCCCGCAGAATGTTAGCGTTGTCTGACGGTATGCATTCGCGAAGAATGATGGTGGCATGGCGGAAGAAGTCCGTTCCGTCTATGTCGCGGATCCGGGCGCATTCGCGGTCCTTTAGGCGGTAGTTGATTCTCGATTGCCATTTTAAAGCGGAGGGTTGGATCGTGAAGGTGCAGCTGTTTGTCGCGTCGCCGTTCGGTGCTGTTTCGTCGAGCTTCAGCTTGATGGTAACGGGGGCTAGGGGGAAAACGAGCACGGCGGTCTTCGACGTGTCGTCTTCGTCTATGACGTAGAGCTGGGTGGGCGCATGATCGTTCTCGTCGGTGAATCCTGCGAGCTTGAGCCTGGCGTCTTCGGAAAAACGAGTGACCTGGACGCTCATGTACCCTCTGCCGTCTCCTCGGCATGTGCAGATAACGCGTGCTTTCATAGGGCTCCTCGTTGAAGTCGTCGGAACGTAATATGAAGGATAGTATAGAAGAAAGAGGTGCTCTGGCAATTATCGGTATCTTTTCGTCTGGTTAAACATATAATCTAGCGGTATGCAATTTAGGTTGATCTTGCCGCCTGTGGCGGATTCAGAGGAGCGTCTATGAAGGGCATCATACTTGCTGGAGGCAGCGGCACGCGCCTGTACCCGCTCACCACGGTGACGTCGAAGCAGCTGCTTCCGGTGTACGACAAGCCGATGATCTACTACCCGCTGTCGGTGCTCATGATGGCGGGCATCCGCGAGATCCTCATCATCTCGACGCCCGCCGACCTGCCGAACTTCGAGCGTCTGCTCAAGGACGGCTCGGACTACGGCGTGAGCCTGTCCTACGCCGAGCAGCCCAGCCCGGACGGCCTGGCGCAGGCCTTCGTCATCGGCGAGGAGTTCGTGGGCGGCGACAGCTGCGCGCTGGTGCTGGGCGACAACATCTTCTACGGCAACGGCCTGGGGCGCCACCTGCGCGCCGCCGTCGAGCGCGCCGAGCGCGAGGGCGGCGCCACCGTGTTCGGCTACCACGTGGACGACCCCGAGCGCTTCGGCGTGGTGGAGTTCGACGAGGAGTTCAACGCCGTGTCCATCGAGGAGAAGCCCGAGAACCCCAAGAGCAACTATGCGGTGACCGGCCTGTACTTCTACGACAGCCGCGTGTGCGGGCTGGCTAAGCAGGTGAGGCCGAGCGCGCGCGGCGAGCTGGAGATCACCACCCTGAACCAGATGTACCTGGAGGACGGCTCGCTCAACGTGGTGACGCTCGGCCGCGGCTACGCGTGGCTGGACACCGGCACCATGGAGAGCCTGTTCGAGGCCTCCGAGTTCGTGCGCGCCGTCGAGCGCAGCCAGGGCCTGAGCGTGTCGGTGGTGGAGGAGATCGCCTACCAGAACGGCTGGATCGACCGCGAGCGCCTTCTGGCCGCCGCCGACAAGTACGGCAAGTCCGTCTACGGCCAGCACCTCAAGAAGGTGGCCGAGGGCAGGATCGTGCCGCACAAGGAGGCGATGTGAGCATGAGGATCCTCGTCACCGGCGGCAACGGCCAGCTGGGCAACGAGCTGCAGCGCATCCTGCGCGAGGGCCGCTCCGAGATCGGGCCGATCCCGGACGCCTACGCGGGTGCGGAGATCGTGGCGGCCGACGTGGACGAGCTGGACGTCACCGATGCCGACGCCGTCATGGCCTATGTGGCCCAGGGCGGCTTCGACCTTATCGTCAACGGCGCCGCCATGACGAACGTCGATGGTTGCGAGACGGCCGAGGACGCGGCGTTCCGCGTGAACGCCGAAGCGCCGGGCAACCTCGCGCGCGCCGCCGAGGCGGTCGGCGCGAAGCTCGTGCAGGTGTCGACCGACTACGTGTTCCCCGGCACCGAGCCCGAGCCGCGCGTCGAGGACGACCCGACAGGCCCCGTCTCGGCTTACGGTCGCACGAAGCTGGCCGGCGAGGAGCGCTCGCTCGCGGCGTGCAGCCGCTGCTTCGTGGTGCGCACGGCGTGGCTGTACGGCTACGTAGGCAAGAACTTCGTCAAGACCATGATGCGCCTGGGCGCGGACCGCGACGAGGTCACCGTGGTGGACGACCAGTTGGGCAACCCGACGTCGGCGAACGACCTGGCGCACGAGATACTGAAGATCGCCTCCACCGAGGACTACGGCGTGTACCACTGCACGAACGAGGGCACCTGCTCATGGGCCGACTTCGCCGAGGCCGTCATGGAGGGCGCGGGGCTCGACTGCGCCGTCATCCGCTGCACGTCCGAGGAGTACGCGGCCATGAATCCCGCGTCGGCTAAACGCCCGGCGTACTCGTCTCTGCGAAACAAGCGCCTCGAGGACACCGTGGGCAACGAGATGCGCCCGTGGCGCGACGCGCTGTCCGCGTACTTGAACAACCTACCCGAGATGGAAGGCTAGAGGAATGTCAGAGATCTTCGAACCGAAGCGCATCATCGTCACCGGCGGAGCCGGGTTCATCGGAAGCAACTTCGTCCACTGGGTGGTGGACAACCAGCCGGACGTGCACGTCGTCGTGCTGGACGCGCTCACCTATGCCGGCAACCTGGACAACCTCGCCGGCATCCCCGAGGAGCGCATGACCTTCGTCCACGGCGACATCTGCGACGAGGCGCTGCTGGAGGAGATCGTCCCCGGCGTGGACGCCATCGTGCACTTCGCCGCCGAGTCCCACAACGACAACTCCATCGCCGACCCGGAGCCGTTCGTGCGCACCAACGTGCACGGCACGTTCCGCCTGCTGGAGGCCGCGCGCAAGCACGACGTGCGCTTCCATCACATCTCCACCGACGAGGTGTACGGCGACCTCGCATTGGACGACCCGGCGCGCTTCACGGAGGAGACGCCGTACCGTCCGAGCAGCCCGTACAGCTCCACCAAGGCGTCGTCCGACATGCTGGTGCGCGCGTGGTTCCGCACCTACGGAGTGCGCGTCACCATCTCGAACTGTTCGAACAACTACGGCCCGCGCCAGCACATCGAGAAGTTCATCCCGCGCCAGATCACCAACGTGCTCACCGGCATCCGTCCGAAGCTCTACGGCGACGGCCTGAACGTGCGCGACTGGATCCACACAGAGGACCACTCCTCGGCCGTGTGGGCGATCCTGACGAAGGGACGTCTGGGCGAGACGTACCTGATCGGGGCGGACGGCGAAAAGAACAACATCGACGTGCTGCACGCCATCCTGGAGGGCATGGGCAAGAGCGCGGACGACTTCGACTGGGTCAAAGACCGTCCCGGCCACGATCGCCGCTACGCCATCGACTCCTCGAAGCTGCGCTCGGAACTGGGATGGGAGCCGAAGCGCACCGACTTCGCGGAAGGTCTCAAGGCCACCATCGCATGGTACCGTGACAACCCCGGATGGTGGCAGGGCGCCAAGGAGGCCGTCGAGGCCAAGTACGCGAAGCAGGGACAGTAGGAGGCGGTATGGCAGCGGGAGACAGCGTCAAGCACGGCAACTTCACGTTCACCGAGACCTCCATCGAGGGCGTGCTCGTGGTGGACGTCACCGCTTACGGCGACGAACGAGGCTACTTTGTGGAAACCTACAAGCGCCCCGACTTCGTCGCGGGCGGCATCGACTGCGAGTTCGTGCAGGACAACCAGTCCTCCTCGGTCAAGGGCGTGCTGCGCGGCCTGCACTTCCAGATAGAGCATCCGCAGTCCAAGCTCGTCCGCGTGGTGTCGGGCGAGGTGTTCGACGTGGCCGTCGACTTGCGCCCGGACAGCCCCACCTACGGAAAATGGGAGGGCGCGGTGCTGTCGGCGGAGAACCGTCGCCAGTTCTTCGTGCCGCGCGGGTTCGCCCACGGCTTCCTCGTGTTGTCCGATATCGCCGAGTTCTGCTACAAGTGCGACGACGTGTACCATCCCAACGACGAGGGCGGGCTTATGTGGAATGATCCCGAGATCGGCATCGAGTGGCCCATCTCGGAGGGTATGGAACTCGTGCTGAGCGAGAAGGACAAGGCGCATCCGGGGCTCAAGGATCTCGCCTAGCTTATGAAAATCAAGAATCTTGTCCTGTGCAGAGGCGACGGCAAAGGTTATGCCCGTCTCCGCATCGTTGGCTCTGCCGGACGTGACGTTGCGGTTGAGGCGGCGCTTGAAGATGGCTCATCGATTCCGACCCTTTGGCTGAAGGAGTCCGATCCCGCTTCGGATGTTGTCGGGGTGTTGGTGTTCCCCTTGCTCGACGATGTCACGTTGTTCGTCAGAGTCGTGCAGCGCGGCGGGGATGAACCCTTGTGCGCGATGCGCTTGCCTGCCGGGAAGCTGAAATGGCTCTCTCGCCTGAACTACCGCCTCCGTCCGTCCCTGTGCGTTGCTTTGCGTGGCACGGACGAGCGGTCGGTCGATCGTTTGCGCCTTTCGCTGGTCATGTGTATGCCGGATGGCGAGGAGGGGGTATGGCGCATTGCCGCCGAGTCCCGTTCGCTGGGATCTCAGCCGAGGTTCTCTGCCTGGGACGGTGTAGGGCATGCGCTTCAAATAGATCCTATCTTCTTCGAGGATCAGTGCATACCCGATGGCACTGTCGAAGGCGTTCGCCGTCGGATGGTGGTTTCGGTTCGCGTTCCCGCTGCGACGGGCGGCTTGTTCGTAGTCGCCGAGGACGAGACGGGTGCTGCCTTGCCCGCCATGCTGGGGTTCGATAAGGCTGCGTTTTTCGGCGAGCTGCACCGCGCGCTTCGGCGCGTGCGCAACGCTGCGGACGAGGGCGACTATCGTGCTTGGCGCGAATCGCGGAAGATGGAAGGGCTTTCCGGGTCGCGCTTGGATCCTGAAGTTTCCCTCTCTCCGTTGGTGAGCATCGTCGTGCCCTGCTATCGGGTGAACGAGCGCTACTTCGAGGAGATGCTGGAATCCGTCCTTGCGCAAAGCTACGTTCGGTGGGAACTCGTCCTCGTCGATTCCGAGAGCGAATCCTCAAAGGTGCCGGGCATCGTCGAGCGCATCGCTGACGATCGCATCACGGTGGTTCCGCTGCGCGACAACCTCGGCATCGTGGGCAACACGAACGCCGGCATTCAGCATGCGCGGGGCGAGTACGTGGCGTTCCTCGATTACGACGACGTGTTGGAGCCGAACGCGCTGGAGGCGTACGTCCAGGCCATCGCCGAGCATCCCGACGCGGGCCTGCTGTACTGCGACGAGGACTCGTTCGAGGTCGGGGGAGCGTTCAGGAACCCTGTGTTCAAGACTGATTTCAACCGAGATCTGCTGTACTCACACAATTGCATCACGCATTGGCTCATGGTGCGCAAGGACGTTTTGGCCGAGACGGGCCTGTCCGACGACGAGGTGAATGGGGCGCAGGATTACGACCTCTCCTTGCGTGTGTCGGAAACCGGACGCGAGATTGTGCACGTGCCGCACATGCTGTACCACTGGCGCGTGCATGGCGAGTCGACCGCAGGGGACAACCTGGGGAGCAAGCCCTACGCTCACCAGGCGGGGAAGATCGCGCTGCGCCGGCATTTCGACCGCCGCGGGATACCCGTCTCGGTGGAGGACGGCGACGGGCCGTTCGTGTACCGGGTCCGCTACCAGCTGCCCGACCCTCAGCCGAGCGTGGAGATCCTCATCCCCAGCAAAGACCATGTTGACGTGCTGGATCGCTGCGTTCGCAGCATCCTGGAGAAGTCGGCCTACGGGAACTACCGCATCACCGTCATCGAGAATAACAGCATGGAGGACGAGACGTTCGCCTACTACCGCGAGCTCGAGGCGCGCAGCGATCGCGTCCGCGTCATCGAATGGCCGCACGGGTTCAACTATGCCAAGATCATGAACTTCGGTGCCGCTAGCACCGATGCGGATCTGCTTTTGCTGCTGAACAACGACACCGAGGTGATCGCACCCGACTTCATCGAGGAGATGGCGGGCTACCTGCAACGTCCCGAGGTGGGCATCGTCGGCGCGAAGCTGCTGTATTACGACGGTCTCGTGCAGCACGCGGGCATGCTCATCGGCCCTGACGGCACGGTTGTGCACGTAAACCAGAACGTGCCCGATGCGCAAGGCTGCTATCTTGGCCGGTCGGTGCGCCCCGGCAATTTCTCAAGCGTGACGGGCGCATGCCAGATGGTGAAGAGGACGGTGTTCGAGGAGGTGGGTGGTTACTCTGAGGAGTTCGCGGTGGGGTACAACGACGCCGACTTCTGCTGCAAAGTGAGCGCAGCGGGCTACTCGGTGACGTTTACGCCGTACGCGAAGCTGTACCACAACGAGTTCGTATCTCGTGGGCGCGAAGAGGGGGATCCCTCGAAGATGCAGCGCTGGCTGCGCGAGCGCGCTCTTATGCAAGAGAAATGGCCGCAGTTCTTCGAGCAGGGGGATCCGTTCTCGAACCCGAACCTCGATAGGGACAGCCTGTACTTCGCGCTTCCCTCGCCGGAGGACGCGCGCCGTTAACGGCCGAGGATCTTTTTCGCGGGTTTGAGGACGGCCTCGCCGACGCGGTACGTCTTCGATGCGCGCAATTCCTCGACTTCGCGCCAAGCGCGCAGTGCATCGTTCTTCTGCTCTTCCATGCGCCGATTCGTTTCCCTGAGCAGGAAGAACAGGAAATCGTCGGCGTCGTCGCACAGCAGGTGGCGCACCTGGTCGTAGGTGCGCGGGTCGAAGAACTCGGCCTTTTTCATCGTGTCGAGGCCGAGTTCGACGCATCCGCGCTGCTGCATCTCGCGACGCAGCTCCTCGAAGGCGTCGCGGGCTTTCAGGCTGCAGAGGTTGAAGAACACCGACTCGGCCGCCCAGTTCTTGAAGCCCCGCTCGACCGCGGCGAAGCGCCCGACGTTCTCAAGGTGCTGCTTGACGGCGACGAAAGATCGGTAGAAGTCGAGAGGAGCGCGCTCGTTCGTGGCGATGTTGCTGTTCGGATTGTTCACGCGGTAGTGGTACAGCACCTCGTCTACCGTGGCGACACGGTCGGCCTGGGCCAGCGCGCAGCAGACGAAGTACAGGTCGGCGCTGCGCTGGACCTCATGGAAGCGTAGGCCGCTTGCCTGTACGAACGAGGATCGGAACAGCTTGTTCCACGTCCAGTTCTGAAAGGCATAGAACAGCTTGTCGGGGTTGTCGCCGGGTGACGACACGCGGTCGGCGGGGAAGGCGTCGGCGTCCAGCGACCAGGGCATGGGCAGCGTCTCGCCGGTTTCATCGTTGTACGAATCGACCCGGTACGCCACCACGTCGGCGCCGGTTTCCTCGGCGCGCCGAACGACTTTCTCAAGCAGCTGCGGTTCGGCGAAGTCGTCGGCGTCGAAGAACGCGAGGTAGCGTCCGCGCGCCACGTCCAGTCCGGCGTTGCGGGCGGCGCCCTCGCCCTTGTTCTCCTGGTGGATGACGCGCATACGATCGTCTCGGGCGGCCATGTCGTCGAGGAGGCTTCCCGTGCCGTCGGTGGATCCGTCGTTTACGCAGATGAGCTCGAAGTCGGCCAGCGTTTGGGCCAGCACGCTTTCGACGCACTGGCGGATATGGCGTTCGCCGTTGTAGGCCGGTACGATGACGGAGACGAGGGGGGTGTCGCTCATGACCGCTCGCTACCTTCCCGAGCGCGCGTCGTCGAGGGATTCGACGAGCAGTTCGCGGTCGAGGCGCGCGACCCCGCTTTCTTTGCCGATGAACACGAGCTTGTCGACCTGGGCGCTGGAGCGCTCGACGAAGTCGAGGCATTGGGCGATGTCGTCGAGATCGGTGGGGTTTTCAAGCAGAAGCGCGCTGTCCCGCTTGGCCGCGTACGCGCCGCATCCCAGCAGCTCAGGCCATTGAGAAAGCGACAGGGAGGCAATGCATAGCTCCCGCCTTCCGTTTCGCGAGGGGCGCGTTTCCGCGAGGGATCGCTCGCAGAGGGCGATGCAGGTAGCCTGTGGCGTATCGCGAGCGATGCGCTCGACGGAGACGCCTCGCTCGCGCAGGCGGTCGTCGATCGTCGCGTCGGCGGCATTGCCGATCACGAGAGCCCGGCTGTGCCGGCCTTCGGAGAAAGCGTTCTCGAGAACGTCATTCGGAACGGCTCCGTGTGTGGCGATAACGGGGCAGCGTTTGACGCATGCAAGCGGTGCGGCCGCAAGCGACTCGGGGTTGTCGTCGAAATCAACGATCATCATCTCATCGCCCCAGAGCCCTCGTTCGATGCCGTGGCGATGTATATCCAGAGACAGGTCGAACACGTTTCCGTCGTTCACGAAAGCGACAATGGTAGGAGACCAGGAAAGCCGCTCGAGGGCGGCAAGCGGCTCGACTGCATTGCGCTCCCCGTCAACGAAGTAGATGATGGAGGGTTTCGTCTCTCTCAGTATGGATGCGACCGCATCGGGTATCCTATCGGGTTTCACCGGCAGGACGGGCGCATCGATGGCTCCGGCAAGGCCGTTCGCCATGATGGCGTTGATATGGGTTGAGGCGCATACGATGACGGCGGCATCGAACCCGTTTTCCCAGCCTCGGTATGCGAGCTGCACGGCAGTGCCGTTGGCGTCGTCTCCGGCGATCGCGCTGAAATCGCTCTCCTCGTGCTCTCTGCCGCGCTGCAGCGCTTCGAACACGCGCTGTTCCGCTTCGGGGCTGCCGGTACGGCCTCCCAAGCCGCCGTACACGCGGCATACCGACGCGGCGTCGCCCATCATGCGCGTATGGCCCTTCTCGATCCAGATGACCTTGTTGCACAAACGCTCCACCTGGGCGTTGCTGTGGGACACGATGAGCACGGTCACGCCGTGTTTCTCGATAAGCTCGCTGATGCGGTCTTCGCATTTCTTCTGGAACATGAAGTCGCCAACCGAAAGCACCTCGTCCACTACGAGGATCTCGGGGACGATCACCGTGGCGATGGCGAACGCGATGCGCGCCACCATGCCCGAGGAGTAGTTCTTGAGCGGCATGTCGAGGAACTTCTCGATCTCGGCGAACTCCACGATCTCGTCGAAATGATCGTTGATGAACTCCTTCGAATAGCCAAGCAGCGCGCCGTTGAGGTAGATGTTCTCGCGAGCGGACAGCTCGGTGTCGAAGCCGGCGCCGAGTTCGATGAGGGGTGCGATGTTGCCGTTGATCTCGCAGGTTCCCTTCGTGGGCTCCAGGACGCCGGCGATGATCTTGAGCATGGTGGACTTGCCCGACCCGTTCGTGCCGATGATGCCGAACACGTCGCCCTTCTTCACCTCGAACGAAACGTCGTCGAGCGCGGTGAAACCCTCGAAAAAGAGTTTGCGCCGGGCGATCTGGATGGCGTATTCCTTCAAGCTGTTGAGCTGTTCGGACGCCATGTTGAAGATCATGGACACGTGATCGACTTTGACCATAGTCCGACGATTGTCCTCGCTGAGGTCTTCGACTGCGGCGGCCAAAGAAGAGGTGTTGACGTTTTCAGGCATAACGAACCTTCGTCTCTATACGTACAGGATGAATTTTTTCTGCTGCTTGCGGAACACGGCGAACCCGATGACGAGGGTGGCGACGCCGCAGCCGAGGCAGATGACATTCGCTCCCAGGCTCGGCGTCACGCCGTTGAGGGCGATGTCGCGGAAATAGGTGACGTAATAGTACATGGGATTGAACTGCATGATGGTCCACATCCAGTCCGTGAGGATGCTGGTGGGATAGAACAGAGGCGTCGCGTACGTCCAGGCGGTCAATATAACACCCCACAGGTGCATGACATCGCGGAAGAACACGGCGAGTGACGACAGCAGCAGCCCAAGGCCGAGGCAGAACAGAAAGATGTAGAACAGCAGAAGCGGCAGGAGCAGGATGTTCCATGTAAGGGGGATCTGGAAGAAGGCGATGACCGCCGCCACGGCGACGAGCGAGATGGCGAAGTTCAGCAGACTGAACACGACTTTCTCAAGGGGGAACAGCATCTTGTTGATGCGGATCTTCTTGATGAGAGGAGCCGAATCGATGATGGAGCTCATGGCGCCCGATGTGGCATCGCTCATGAACGTGAACAGGGTTTGGCCGAGGATCAGGTAGACGGGGAAGTTTGGGATGTCGAACCGGAACACCACGGAGAACACTGCGGTAAGAACGATCATCATGAGCAGGGGATTCAGCACCGACCACAGCACGCCGAGCATGCTTCGTCGATATTTGAGCTTGAAATCCTTCGAAACGAGAGAGGTGAGGATGAACCAATCCCTTTTGAACTGTGTCTTAGCTGCACTCATATCGCTGACCGCTGCCTCTCTGATGCGACGCGCCCCTGCGCGGTGTGTTCTGCAATCTTCGCAAAACCGCATGATACCACGGATCGGCTCTTTTCTTTTTCGGGCAAGGTCGAGTCCATCCTTTATGCGCTCTATGCTACCCTTGCAGATGTCGTTCGTCAGATACCGTATTTCCGTCGGCTTGCCGCGGGATGGCAGGGGAGTTCGCATGTGGGTTGATTTTTGCTTGGCTGTTCTGACAGGGGCTGCGGTGCTGTATGGGCCGGGCTTTTTCGCTTGGAGAGCCCTCGGCATGAGGGGATTGGCCGCGCTGTCCTGCGCACCCCTCTTTTCGATCTTGGCGTATTCCATCTTGGGGGTCGCGTATTTCTTCATCGGCGTGCGGTCGACCGTTTTCTCAGTAGGGATTCCCGTGGTGGTGCTGTCGATTGCGGCCTGCGGCTTCGTTCTGCTCGCCGCGCGCAAGAAAGGTGCCGTGCTCGGTTCGGGTAAGCGTGCGGATCGGCGGCTCGATGCTGCTCTTGCTGTGGCGTACTTGGCCGTCGGGGTGGCCGTTGGCCTGTTCGTGTTCGTCCTTCCCCTGGATGGCCCCGCGTCGTCGGTGCAGACGTATGACAACGTGCATCACTTCGCCTCGGTGCGCAGCTTCTCGGATTCCGGCATGTGGTCTTCGCTGCACGTCTCGTCGTACTTGGACGTTTCCGATCCCGCAGCCAACCCTCTGCCGGGAACCGGATACTATCCCTCGGGATGGCATATCGTATGCTCCATGGTGGTAAGCGCTTTGGGCGTCGAGGTGGCATTGGCCGTCAATGCCGTGAACTTCCTGTTCGCGGCAATCGTCTTCCCCTTGAGCATGGCGTTCCTCATGAAGGTTCTGTTCTCCGGCGATCGCGCTATCGCCTTGATCGGAGCATTGGGCGCGGTCGCCGTCGGGGCGTTCCCCTGGGTCCTCGTCGAGGTGTGGCCTCTGTATCCGAACACGGCGGCGTTCGCGCTGGTGCCGGTTCTTGTTGCGTGTTTTGCGGCGGTTTGGGGCCGGGACGCCTCGAGGAGGGAGCGCGTCGCGTACGGCGCCGTGTTCGTTCTCGGTTGTTGCTGCATGGCGTTCATGCAGCCGAACGCGGTGTTCTCGGCGGCGGTCTTCCTCATTCCTTTTTGCGTGTATCGATCGGCGGTCGAGACGGGCCGTCGATGCCGGGAGCCGAAACGTCGCATGGAGGTCATGCTGGCGGCCGGGTCGGTCGCGCTCGCGTGCGTTGCCTTGCTGTGGGTGGCTGCGCTTTCTCTGCCCTTCATGCAAGGAGCCGTCGCAGTGTACTGGCCTCCGATCCATTCAAGGGCGCAGGGTCTCGTGAGCGTGCTCGGCATGGGATTCGCCGGATCCTCCGTGCAGCCGATCGCTGCGTGCCTAGTCGCGGCGGGCGCGCTGTACACGCTGCGCAAACGACGCTATCTTTGGCTGACGTGCTCGTATCTTCTGGCATGCTGCATCTATTACGTTTCGGCCGTGGAGGGAGATACCCTGCTCAAACACGCGCTGTCGGGATTCTGGTACACCGATCCTTATCGCACCGCCGCACTGGCCGGGATACTGGCTCTTCCGCTTCTGGCGATGGGACTGTACGTCGCGTGCAAGATCGTCGGGAAGACTCTTGCATCCGTTCGCGCGCCAGGCGAGAACCGTTTGAAGGCGCTTTCTCTGGCCGTCGTTGCCGTCGCCTTCCTCGCATTGAACTTCTTGCCGGTTCGAGGGGCGCTCGGACTGGGCCAGGGCGCGTTCCAGGGCATCGCCGCCACCGCAACGGCTCTCAATGACGGTTCGGCGGTAAACGCCTACAGCGAAGAGAAGAGCCGGTTCTCGAAGCACGTGAAAGAGGTCGTGCCGTCCGGGGCGCTTATCGTCAACCAGCCTTACGACGGATCGCTTTTCGCATACAGCCTCGATGATTTGAATCTGTACTATCGCGACATATCGGGTTACGGTGGAGAGGACGAACGGCCGGAGAGCTCGACGATCCGCTGTCGGCTGGCTGCCGAGGCGTCCAATCCTTCGGTGCGAGACGCGGTTCTGACGACCGGAGCCGAGTACCTCCTGGTTCTCGATCGGGATGTCGAGCGCATGAAGGAGCTGTTCTTCCTCTACGATCCGGCTGTCTGGGAGGGCATCGAGGGCGTGGTCGATGAGACGCCCGGTTTCGAGATGGTTTTGTCCGAGGGCGATATGCGCCTGTATCGGATAGCGAGCGGCGATGCCATACAATAAGCATGTACAATGCAGGTTCGAGAAAGGACGGTGAGTCGATGCAGCAAGCTTGCCCCAGCGTCTCGGTGCTGGTTCCCATATACAACGTGGAGCGCTATTTGCCGCAGTGCCTTGAGGCGCTGTGCTCGCAGACGCTGCGCGACTTGGAGATCGTGGCCGTCAACGACGGGTCGACCGACGGATCACTGTCTGTTTTGCAGGAATGGGCGCGGAAGGACGAGCGCATCGTCATCGTCGACAAGCCGAATTCGGGGTACGGCGCTTCTATGAACTGCGGCATCGAGGCCGCACGCGGCGCGTACATCGGCATCGTTGAGCCCGACGACTTCCCTGAGCGCGACATGTTCAAACGCTTGCTCCGCATGGCGCAGCGACATGACTGCGACCTCGTGAAATGCAACTTTTTCGAGCACTACGAGGATCATGACGACCGCATACGCAACTTCGCCGATTTCCCCTACGGCAGGCTTTTCGATCCCGTCGAGCAGCCGCGCATCGTCTGCACGATCCCCGCGATCTGGACGGGGCTCTATCGCAAGGCTTGGCTCGACGATGAGGGCATCCGCTTTCGCGAGACGCCGGGCGCGTCGTTTCAGGACACGTCGTTCGTGATGAAGTCGTGGTTCGCGGCCCGTCGGTGCGCGCTGGTGCGCAAGCCGCTGCTGCACTACCGCATGGACAACCCGGGTTCGTCGGTGAAGACGACGGACAAAGTGTTCGTCGTGTGCGACGAGCTGGAAGACTGCGAGCGGTTCTTGCGCGTCCGTCCTGACCGCTGCCGCGCGCTGCTGCCATGGTTCTACGTGGACAAATGGAGCAAATACCGGTGGAATTACGAGCGCATCGACGCGAGCGCCCACGAGGCGTTCGCGCAGCGCATGGCCGACGAGTACGCGGCGGCGCGGGAAGCAGGCGAGCTCGATATGCAGCTGTTCGATCCTATCAGCAGAGACGTTCTCGGCGAATTGCTCGACAGCGGGGCGGCGAAGTTCGCAGCCGACCATCCGGAAACATATTAGGAAGCTTTCATGAAGCGCAATGGCAAGCAGCCCGTCGTATCCGTTATCGTGCCCACGTACAACGCGGGGGAGTTCGTGGCGCAGTGCCTCGACAGCGTGCTCGGGCAGACGATGGGCGATTTCGAACTGATCTGCGTCGACGACGGTTCGACGGACGATACCTGGGCGATCGTGGAAGAGCGTGCGCAGCGTGACGGGCGCGTGGCGGCGCTTCGCCAGGCGAACGCGGGGCCAGGTGCGGCGCGCAACGCCGGGCTGGAGCGGGCGTGCGGACGGTACGTGTACTGCCTCGATGCGGACGACTACCTCGAGTGCGATATGCTTGCGAGCTGCGTGAAAGCGCTCGACGACGCGCAGGCAGATATGGCGCTTGTGGCGTTCCGCACGTACAACCAGCGGGCAGGCAGGACCTATCCGGCCGAATGGGGGATGCGGCACGAGGACGCGTTCCCCTCGTACCCTGCAGGTTCGTTCACGTGGGAGACGGCGCCCGATCTGTTCTTCGAGACGGTGCAGAACGTTCCTTGGAACAAGATGGTGCGTCGCTCGCTGCTCGAGGAGCGCGGCATCCGCTTTCAGGAGCTGCGCTTGACCGAGGATCTCATGTATTCGCTGCCTGCGGCGGTGTCGGCGAGGCGCATCGTGCGCATCGCCCGCCCGCTCGTGGTGCATCGCGAATTCTCCGGCACGAACGCGATGGCCGACAAAGGGCGGCATCCACTCGATTTCCTCGACGCGTTCGCCGCGTTGCGCGCGTGGCTGCAGGAGGAGGGCTTGTACGAGCCGTTGCGTTTGGCGTACCAGGCGTGGCTGCTCGATGCGGTGTATTACAACTTGCCGACGTATCGCGACTTCGACGCGTTCGCCGTCGCTTACGAGCGACTGGCTTCCGGCGGGCTCGAAGCGTACGACCTGGCGCACGTCGACGCCGACCGCATTCTCGACCATCGTTATCGGGAATTGCTCGAAGCGCTCCAGCGGGGTTCGCGCGAACGATTCTTGCTGGCGTGCGCCAATATCGAGGCGGCCGAGGTTCAGGAGCAGAAGTGCGGTTTCCAGGACGCCCAAGGATCGCTCAAGTGGCTTGTGCGGCGGCTGAAGGAGCGTTTGCGCTCGAAGTGAGAGTGCGGTTTGCGGTTGACGATCCGCTTTGCGGCGTTTCGCCCTTTTCGGGACTGCAATTGAATTCTGAGATGCGCCGTCCCCGACGCTCTGTTTACGTGTCGACTCGCATACGTTTCCGTACTGTTATAATAAGGGCGTTGAACGAGCGCATTTGCGCGATATCCGGCAAGGACAATCATGGAATGGTATCAGGCGGTAATCGTGTTTGCCGTGGCCTTTGCGGTCGCGTACTGCATGGTACCCGTTTCCAAGAAGATCGCATTTCGGATCGGTGCTATCGACTACCCGGGGTATCGTCGTATGAATCGCGAGCCTATCCCGCGTTGCGGAGGCATCGCGTTGTATGTTGGGCTGATCGCGGCATGTTTCACGATGTTCCTCGGAGTGCGGTTCTTCGATTGGGATTTGCATGATCTGTATATTTTGAGCGACGTGAACTACATCGTATTGTTCATCGGCGTGACGACAATGTTCACCGTGGGTCTGGTGGACGACATCACGCAGCTGTCGCCCGGCGTGAAGCTGGCGGGGCAGATCGTGGCCGCGACGGTCGTCACGCTTTCGGGCATCACCATCGGCGCGGTGCGCACGCTGGTCGTGGGCGACTATCTGTCGCTCGGTTGGATCGACTATCCTTTGACCGTGTTGTACCTCGTGGTGTTCGTGAACATCACCAACTTGATCGATGGGCTGGACGGGCTCGCTTCGGGTTTGGTGGCCATAGTCGCCGGCGGACTGCTGTACCTTGTTTTGATGCGGGGAAGCTTCACCCTCGTGCTCGTCTGCCTTGCGCTGATAGCCGTCTGCCTTGCGTTTCTGCGCTACAATTTCTTTCCCGCCTCGGTGTTCATGGGCGATTCCGGATCGCTGTTGCTCGGGTTGGTCGTCGGCATCGTGTCGGTGGTGGGCGTCGTTCGGACGCAGAGCTTCGTGGTCATGCTGGTGCCGCTCATTATCGCGGGAGTTCCCGTGCTCGATACCGTCTCGGCTATCGTCCGACGCAAGCGTCTGCATCAGCCGGTGAAAGACGCCGATTTGGGGCATATCCATCATCGTCTCATGCGCGCAGGGTTGAGCCAGAAGCGCTCGGTGGCGGTGCTGTGGCTTTGCTCGGCGGCGCTCGTGCTCGTAGGTTGCCTGATGGGAAGCTTCTCGGGGCCGGTGCGCTGGATGGTATGCATTGTGCTGGCTGTGGTTTTGTTCTTCGTTATCTGGAAATTCGGTTTGTTCAAGCCTGTTTTGAAGCATCATTACGACAACAGGGGCAAGCGGGGCCCGCGCGTTCCGCGCCAACGATAAGCTGGTAGAGCGATGACTGAGATTTCCGAAGCGCATAAGAGACAGTCGAAGAGGACGGCCGCCGCGGCCGTCGCCGTCGTTGCGGTGCTATCGCTTGCGTTCATTGGGCTGGTGTCGTTCTTGGACAACGCAGCCGGGCAGGTTCAGACCGACAGCGTCTCCATCGAGGCTGTCTCGTCGTCCGAGCCGTTCTATACCTTGCTCATTGGCTCCGACTCTCGCAAGGGCACGGCGCTCTACACGGGTAAGAAAACCGACCATGCCCAGGTCGACCAGCACGCCGACGTCATGACGCTCGTGCGCGTTGATCCGGAAACCTACACCATCACGCTTGTCAGCATCCCTCGAGACACGGTGTTTCAGGGCACATCGCTGAAGATCAACGACTCTCTGCTGGGCGGCGATCCCGAGGAGGTCGTGGCGAGCGTCGAGCGCCTGACGGGCGTGGCTATCGAGTACTACATGTTGACCACGTTCACATCGTTCGAGGCGCTGATCGACGCGCTTGGCGGCGTCACCGTCGACGTGCCGAAAAACGTTACGGTTCCCGATCCCATGACGGCCGAGAACGTGTCCCTGAAAGCGGGCCGGTCGCAGAGTCTCGACGGATCGGAGGCGCTCGTCCTCGCTCGTGCGCGCAAGGAGTACGGCGAGCATCAAGAGGCCCTTCGGCAGATGAACGTGCGCAACATCGAGACGGCCATGATCCAGAAAGTGCTTTCGCTCAACAGCGAGAAGAACGCGAACGCGGTGCTCGTCGACTTGGAGGAGTACACGGATACCAATTTGGACATGGCCTCGGTGGGGTACTTGCTTGTGGACTTCATTGCGAATCGTGAAGAGGTGACGATCTATTCGACCACGGGGCCTTATGCGGGCGGCGAGAACGCGGAGGGGTTGTGGGTCGTGCAGGAGGATCCCGCTGCCTGGGCCGAGCTGATGGCTGTGGTGGACGCAGGGGAGGATCCCGAGGACATCGTGAAGCTGCCCTCCCACTCGTAGAGGCGATGGCGAATCGTTTTAGATTTGTTGCTATGCTATTATGTCAATTTGTCTGTTTGGGATGTCGAATGGGAGCGTTGTGCTGAGTACTCTTGCGACGATATTGAAGGACAACTGGGAGTGGCGCAAGCAAATAGGCCGGTTGGCCATATTCGAATTGGTCAAGAAAAGCCGTGGCGCCGTTCTCGGTTGGGCATGGTTTTTCATCAAGCCTGCGATGTACATTTTCTGCTTCTGGTTCGCTTTGGAAATAGGGCTTCGTGCGGGCAACAGCGATGCCGGCGCCCCTCCGTACATCCTGTGGCTGTGCGCAGGTCTCATTCCGTGGTTCTTCATGCAGGACATGTTGGGGCCGGGTCTCGACGTGCTGCACCGGTATTCATATTTGGTGAACAAGATCAAGTTCCCTCTCAGCGGTATTTCCACGATATTCTCTGGCGCTACCCTGATCGTTGAACTCATGCTTATGGTGGCGTTGTTCGTCATCTATTTCGCGTGTGGTATGCCGCTGGACGTGTATCTTTTGCAGGTTCCTATCTTGCTGGTGCTCATGTTCTTGTTCTGGAACACTGTGTCCATCCTGTTCTCGCAGCTCTCCGCTATGAGCAAGGACGTGAAGAATCTCATGTCTGCCATGTCGACGCCGTTCTTCTGGCTTTCAGGGGTGCTGTTCGATGTCAAAGATATCCATATCGGCTGGGTTCAAACCATGCTGGACTTCAACCCTATCACCTTCTTCGTCACGGCGTTTCGCGGCGCCTTCTACGACAAGACGTGGTTCTGGAACGATCCGTCAGCTTGCGTGGGCTTCGTTGTCGTGTTCGCGATCACCCTCCTGGCAGCGCTGTTCGTGTACAAGAAGTTCAATGAGGAGGTGTGCGATGTCCTCTAACGACGAGTCGTTGAAGGATACCAAGTCCCTTCATAAAACCAGCGTGAGCGACGAAGTGGTAATCAAGTTCGATCATGTGACCAAGACGTACAACCTGTACAAGAACGATCGCGGGCGTTTCCTGGGCATCTTCAACTACAACCGCAAGGGCTCTTTCCTGGGAAGCGTCGATGCCAGCAAGGACCTTTCGTTCGAAATCAAGAAGGGCGAGGCCGTGGCTTTTCTCGGCCGCAACGGCGCAGGGAAGAGCACGACGTTGAAGATGGTCACGGGCGTGACGCATCCGACCAGCGGAGACATCGAGGTCAAAGGTCGCGTTTCCGCGCTTCTGGAGCTCACGGCGGGTTTCGACTCCCAGCTGACGGGGCGGGAGAATATCAACCTGCGCGGCCAGATCCTCGGCCTGAAGCGATCGGAGATACGCGACCTCGAACCCCGGATCATCGAGTTTGCCGAGCTCGGCTTGTACATCGACCAGCCGATGCGCACATACTCGAGCGGTATGAAAGCGCGTTTGGGCTTTGCGTTCGCTGTTGCCATCGACCCCGAGATACTCGTCGTCGACGAGGCCCTTTCGGTGGGCGACCGGGCTTTCCAGAAGAAGTGCATCAACCGCATACGCGAGATCATGATGGACGAGAGCGTCACGGTGCTGTTCGTGACGCATACGTCCGCGACCGCGAAGGAGTTCTGCGGTCGAGGTATCGTGCTGGACCAGGGGACGAAGGTGTTCGACGGTTCGATCGACGATGCAACGGCATATTACGAGAAGAATTACTAAGCGAGCTCGCTCATGATGAGGCTTGCGGCGTGGTTCATCCGGTTCGCGTACTTCGTGTGCGCGTTGTTTCCGCGTCGAGACAAGGTGTCCTTCCTATCTCGGCAATCGTCGAGGCCTTTCGATTTCGCGCTGCTTGAGCCGGAGATCAGGCGTTCGCTTCCCGGTTACGACATCGTGTGGTCGTGCGTTCCAGAGTCCGGCTCTTTCGGGCCTCTGTTGGCGTTTCGTCAGGTGTGGCATGCAGCTACTTCGCGTGTATGCATCGTCGACGGTTATGTTCCCGCCGTGAGCGTTCCGAAGAGCCATGAAGGGGCTCTATGCGTGCAGCTATGGCATTCGTTGGGCGCGATGAAGAGGTTCGGCTACCAGGCTCTCGACACGCCGGACGGTAGATCGTCGAAGGCCGCGAGCGCTTTGCGTATGCATCGCGGCTACGACATGGTGGTCGCGGGGCTTCCGGGCGCCGTGCCGGCATTCGCCGAGGCGTTCGATTGTTCGGAGAAGAGGATTCTGCCCCTTGGTCTTCCTCGTGTCGATTACCTGCTTTCCTCCGAGTTCGAAGACGAACGCGCTCGACGCCAGCGTGCGGCTGTGGAGCGGTTGGACATCGATCGGGATCGGTGGAGGGCCGTAGTGCTGTACGCTCCCACGCTGCGGCGCGGGGTGGCCGGAGGCGATGCGTGGTTCGATCGCTCGACGGAGGAGCTGACAAGGGCTTTCGGCGAAATCGATGCGGCGCTCGTCGTGGCCGGTCATCCTTTGCAGGCTGATGTCCAGCATGATGGGGGGAACGTGGCCTTCCTGCGCGGTGCCGCCTCCATTGACGTGCTTTCGTGGGTCGATTACGTGGTGACCGATTATTCCGCTGTCGCGTTTGAGGCGGCGGTTGCTTCGAAGAAGGTGCTGTTCTACGTTCCCGACATTGAGGAGTATCGTCGTTCGCCTGGGTTGAACGTTGATCCGCTCGAGGAGTATCCGCAGCTTTCTTTCAAGGACGCAGATTCCTTGGCGAGCGCTGTGGCGTCCGATATCCGGACGGACGGCAGCAAGGTGCGGCCTTTCGACGAATGCGCGAAGGCGTATCTGGGCGATTTGAGACAGGGCTGCACGAAAAGGATCGTCGCCGAGGTGGCATCGGCCGCTGGTGCTGGCTCGAAGACGGTCGGGGATGATGATGGGTTTGCGCGGGCGACGCTGTAGGGAAGCGCCTCGCGGCTGAAAGAAAGGATTGAGCGATGAGCGAGAAAGACGGGATGCAGGGAGTTCATTCTGTTGAGATCAGCGCGACCAATGACGTGGTGTACGGAAGCTCGCATGTCGGGCTTCGGCGAGTTTTGACCTACGGCACGTACGACCTGCTGCATTACGGACATATCCGTCTGCTGCAGCGGGCGGCATCTTTGGGTGATTACCTGATCGTGGCCTTGTCTACCGATGAGTTCAACGCGTTGAAGGGGAAGAAGAGCTTCTACTCGTATGAGGTTCGCCGTGAGATGTTGGAGGCTATCCGCTACGTCGACCTGGTCATTCCGGAAACGCATTGGGAGCAGAAGGCATCCGATGTGGAGCGCTATTGCGTCGACGTGGTGTGCATGGGAGGCGACTGGAAGGGAGACCCTCGCTTCGAGGCGCTACGGAACCAGTGCGAGGTGGTGTACCTCGATCGCACCGACGGCATATCGACCACGGAGGTCAAAGGCCGTTTGGGTAAGGATTCGCTGTGAGGACAGCTGGACGAGTGAGCGATGCCGCTCGAGCGGCGGGGTACGCGGTGCTTCGTCGCGCGCCCCGCACGAGGCTTGCCGTCAGGCACGCTTACTGGGCGTTGCAGAAGCGCAAGTACGATGCGCTTGCAAAGTCTATAGCCACGGAGGCGCGCACGGTGCTGTTCGAAGCGTACGGCGGACGTTCGTACGCGTGCTCGCCGAAGGCTCTTTACCAGGAGATGCTGGGCGATGAGCGGTTTGCGGGCTGCGAACTTGTCTGGGCGTTTCGGGAGGGCGCTGTCCCTTCGGACGAGCCGGACCTGGAGCATGCGACCATAGTCAAGCGTGGTTCGAGTGCGTACTTTGAGACGTTAGCTCGCGCGGGCTGCATCGTCGTGAACAACCGGTTGCCGGAATACGTGTACCCGAAAGACGACCAGGTGTACGTCCAATGTTGGCACGGCACCCCCTTGAAGCGCCTGGGGTACGACGTGGAGATCGAGATGGAAAGCGCTCTGAACACCACTAACGAGCTTGCCGAGCGCTTCGGAATGGATGCACGGAAGTGGACTCACCTGCTTTCTCCATCGCCGTACGCGTCGAAGCATCTGGCGGATGCGTTCGGGTTGCCTCTGGAGAAGCGCGGGAGCGTGATCGTCGAGGAGGGCTACCCGAGAAACGATGCCCTCGTTCGCTCGCGAGGCGACGAATCCGTTCGCGCAAGGTTGCGCGATTCGTTGGGCGTGCCGGAAGGGAAGCGCGTGCTGCTTTACGCACCAACGTGGCGTGACGATTCGTACCAAGACGGCGTGGGCTACACGTTCGATTACCTGTTGGATTTCGACCTTATGAGGCAACAGTTGGGCGACGAATGGGTCGTGCTGTTCCGTCCGCACTATTATATAGCCAACCAGTTCGATTTCTCCGCCTACGAAGGCTTCGTCATCGATGTGTCGAAGGTGGATGATGTCAACGACCTGTATCTGGCTTCCGACGTGCTTTTGACGGACTATTCTAGCGTCATGTTCGACTATGCCAACCTGCGCAGGCCCATCGTCTTGTTCGTGCCGGATCGCGAGCGTTATGCCGATGCTATTCGCGGGTTCTACTTCGACTTGGAGGAGGTTCCCGGCCCCCTTTGCTCGACTACCGACGAAGTGGTCGAGGAGCTGACGCACGTGGAGGGTCATCGAACGAAGTACGAGCAGGCTTACGCGGCGTTCGTTGAGAAGTTCTGCCCGCTGGACGATGGTTGCGCTTGCGCGAGGGTGCTGGAAAGGCTTGCTAGTTTTGTCGCGCTGCCGTAAGAGGCTTGCGAGGCGATCAACGAAATCGAGGCGATGCCGGCCGATTCAGAAGGTGGCGCATGCTGGCATCCGTCAATGCCTGCACGGTGGCGAAACCTCCGCTCCGCGGTAGCAATCGATCGGCTTGGTAATCACACTGATTCGCTTTACTTTGCGTTTCGAGCATCCGAACTGGGAAAGCGCCTTCGAGTGCGCTCGGTGGATCCGAAACGCCTTGGCCGAGCCCTCGTCAGAATTGCCAAACCGATTGATTCCTACCGCTCGACGCCGTTTCCGCTGTTAAACCGACATTGACATGGCTTGGGCGGGTCGCGTCTCGTAAAAAACCTCGTCGGAGGGATCGGTATCGGTGCCTGTTAATGCTGGCTTGATAGCGGAGCCAAGCACTGAGTCGCAAAAATCACCGCTGTAGACTCGATGCGGGGATGGCGGTCGTCATTATGATCGGGGCCTGCGCAAATGCGAGGCAGGTGCAACTGGAAGGTGCCGAATGCCGTCACCGGGCGCTTTGAAGCTTGGAATTCACTTCCCATCGGTGAATTTTAAGACTCGACGGCCTTCCTGTCGGCTGCGTTCCGGCATTGGCGTAGGCGGCCGGATGCTCGTGGTTGACGACGGCGTTCAAGGATCCGGCAAACCCATATCGATATTGGCCGTGCGATAGAATCTCGAGGTTTCGGCAGGAATCGGTGGGATGCCTAGTGCCTGTTTGGCAAAGGTGTGCCGATGCCGTGATCGAAGAAGGTTCGGCGTGGCCTTCTCCTATTGTTGATGTTGTGAACGTGCGAATAGCGGGGGCGATTATTCGCCCCCGCTCCAACTGGCTCATCCTGTCTCGGGCGTCCGAGTTAGGGAGTTGCCTTTTAGCTCCGAGGCTCGTCAAGCTGCATAATTGCCTCATATACCCGTTCGCAGCATTTTCCGTCGCGGAAAGCGAATGTCTCTTCCATTCGCTTTTTGTATACGTCGTCGGGTTTGAAGTCGCGGGCGGCTAGCTTCTCGAGTTCCGCCAGAAGGTCGTTTTCGTTGTCGACGACAGGGCCGAAGCCATCGCGTTCATAGTCGAAATAGCCTTGGGAATACACCTGAGCTCCGCCGTAGAAGAACTCCCTGTCGAATTGGTAGAAAATGCACTCTTTACCCAGATAGGCCACATCAAACGCCATTGATGAGTAGTCGGTTATGCAGACGGATGCGCTGCAAAAGCATTCTTGAATTGAGCGGTCTCTATTGTTTGTGTGTACCGTTATATAGTCGGGAACGGAGAATGCCCCTGTCTCGATATAGGGAGCAATGTTCGCATGTGGTACGAAAAGGACTTCACATGAGTTTTTCTTTGCGAGTTTCTTCAAGGTTGAGTTGTTGAGAAACGACTCCCAGGTTTCTTTGTATTCGGAAACTAAAAAGGAATCTTTGAATTCGCGATTATTTCCTAGCCCCAAAGTGTTTCCAACTAGCGATGCCCTCCATGTGGGAGCAATCATAATGGCATGTCTTGCTTGTTGAGAAAAACGCCTGCTAGATTGCATCTTGAGCAGTGCATCGTGTCGAGGAAAGCCCGACAAGGTCACGGATTCCGGTGCAATCTCGTAGGGTGATCCGTCATCGACGAAAGAGTGATACTCTTCCGTCGAAGCCGCAGCAAGAAGCGATATAGGTTTTCCGTTCAACCATGTAGATAAGTTGTGAACAGTGAGACCGTGCTGCAAGAATATAAATTTTTTCGATTTGAAAAAATTATCTTGGAAATAGGAATGGACGAAATTGTCGGCATGGGAACTGATTATCATTGAGCATTTCCGAAGCTCTAACTCATGAGCTTTCGATCCAAAATTAAGCAGGTTAAAGCCTTCTTGAGCGAGCCTCTTCCAATCGGGGGACTCCTTGCGCAATGCGAACAAGCACCTTTGCTCAGGATGATTTCTCATCATATAACGGTAGAAGTGCTCTCCGTTGTCGTCTGCTTGCGTGTCGCGATCCATGATGATCCACGTCGATCCTTTTTGTTCGTACGCAGACCAATTTCTGGTATAGCGTCTAATAGCTTCGCGAACGCTTAAGCTGTTTTCAAATTGCTTACCGTCGACCGTAAGGCGTGCGGATTCTCTCTTTTTGCCGACGTACGAAAGGACTTGGTTCTGCCTTTCAAACTTGAACGAAAGTTCATACGTGTCGTACAGATTGACTCCGAAGAAGCTATTCCCAACCCTTTTGCTCCGAATGGGGGTCAGCACTTTGCCGTCAAGGTAGAAGGCGATTTTCTTCGAGCATGTTCGAATATGGATCAACTTCTTAGGAAGATCGATGCTCGTGACATAGGCGATCTGGTAAGGAGGTTCGCGAGTCATGAAAAACTGCGATATCGCCGCCTTGTGCGCAAAACGCAAGAAACGTCCAGGGAAATCGAAAAGAACTTTCGTGTCAATGCATGCGAATATTTCACGAAGTAGATCAAGGAACTCCTCCTGCACGCCAGCTTCTTCGGCAAACCTGCTGCGTTGAGGTCGATTGACAAACCAGCCAAGGTAGTACGACAAATCGTACAAGATGGTTTTTTGAATATTGACAGGATAAAACCCTCGTACCCTTTTAGAGTATTGAAGCAGATCGAGGTAGCCGTATCGTGGCACTGAAATCAGCTTGTTGGTATCACGCCATGATCCATCTATTGTCGAAGTGCCGCTTTCCCGTTTCCGATAGTAATATCTCGGCTTGCTTAAAAATCCAACTACTCCCGCCGTCAGTTCGAGCAGGTACCTCCCAACGAAATGTCCGTCTTCGAAGTTCGGTTTAATGTCTTCGCTTATTTTCAGCCCACGATCCTTGATTACGGACATTTTGAAAAAAGCAGTACTCATTGAAAACTGCATAGGAATGTGCTCGTCAAGCGCCGAATAGAATTTGTCGCCATGCTTGTAATTGTTGTTAAGCGGGTGGGTGTCGGAGTAGCGTCTCCCTTTTTCAAAAAAGTACACTAGTCGGCAACTGACCATCTGAACTGACGGCCATGCGACGATCGCTCGGTCGACCTCCTCGAAATAGCGCTTTGATACGAAGTCGTCCGGGTCGATGAACGTCACCCATTCGCTTTCGGTATGATTCATGCCGAGGTTGCGGGCGGATGCCTGGCCCCCGTTTTCCTTTTTTAAATACGTGATGGCGCCAGGCCAACGATCTTGCCAGCGCTTGATGATCTCAGCTGATAAGTCCGTGGAGCCGTCGTCTACTGCGATGACGCGGATGCTTTCTTTAAACATGGTTTGGTTGTAAAGGCTGGTGAAGAAATCATCCAAGTAAGCCTCAACGTTGTACACGGCGGTGACCACCGTGTAGGTCTGGCTGCTTCGGTAGGTATTCGGCTTGGGCTCAGATCCTTTCCGAGTTTTACGGTAGGCTCGGATCTTCCGAATGGCGGGATCGGGCAGAACCTTCTTGGCGGCTCTCTTAATATCTTTCTTCAATTCGTTCGATGACATGTTGACACCTTTCGTAGCAATATGACCTGGCAGCATAATCGACGAGTTATTTATTCAGCACCCCTTTGTCGGCCAGCTCCTTCAAAAGACGGTCGGTGTTGTGGCCGTCCCGATGCTCGACGATTTCGGCGAAGCGCTCCGCGTACTCGCGCGACTGCGGCTTGCCGTACAGCTCGGCCACCGCCGCCTCCAGCTCGTCGGGGGAGTAGCAAACGGGACCGAAGGCGCTCTGCTCGTCTATCATCAAATGCGTGCCCTCGCCGTACCGGGCCATACATTCGTCCTTCTCCTCCCACCAGAAGACGACGTTCGCACCCCGGTAGAATGCATCGAAGGCGATGCTCGAGTAGTCGGTGATCAGCAGGCGGACGCCCCTGAGGAGCTCGTCGTAGCTCCCGACGGCGGCTTTGCCCGGCGAGCCGGCGAACGTCGCCTGGTCGAACAACGGGTGAGGGGCGACCACGACCTTGTCTCGCAGGCTTTCCGGGATGGACGAGACGATCTTGGCTACCATCTTGGTGTATGCGGCCTTCTCCGGATGCTCCCTCATCTCAGCGAACTCCCATATCCGCCATGTGGGCATGACCAGGATCTTGTCGGCGTCATCGTTCATGAAGCTCCTGTCGAACTTGGGCAGCCCGCACACGATGAGCTCCTCCTCGGAGAAGTCGGCGGAGTCGATGAAGTGCTGCGCCTCCTTGTGGGAGGATACTACGACCAAGAACCGGCCTTTGACGTTTGTCCGTCGGAAGGAGGTCCGCTGCGGCGAGTCCAGCGAGATCATGTACATGACCCCGTGCTGCAGGAAGACGTGGGTCGAGCGCCTGCTCTTGAGCTTTCTTTGCACGAAGAGGTTCTGACAGCGAAGTTCTAAGGCGTGTGCCGCGGTCTCCGTTCCCAAGAAGGTTTGGCAGCGGAAGAACCGCACGTAATGCGCGAACGTGTGCTGGTAAAGGAACCTCTTCCGATAGCGCGGATCGACATCGAGCTCGTTCGCGACGCCTCGATCGATAACGAAGCGGACGTTCGGGCACCCCTCGTCGACCAGCCGCTCGAAGACGACACGCCCGCTCTCCTCGTAATGCCGTCCGTTCTTCTCGTACAGCAGAATCGGGTCGATCCAGAATGCAAGCTTGGAAGCCGCCCATGCGAGGAACAGCTTTGCTTGTTTCGTCCATGAGTCCGTGACGTTCAGATGTCGGACGGTGAAGGTCGTACCTTTCCCGGCGTTCTGCCGGAAGTACAGGACAAGGCGCTCGTCATCGAGTACATGAAAGGCTGTGTGCGCAGCGAGGTACTTGGGCATGAAAGCGCTGAACCGCACGCCGGAGGAGTCATCGGCGAAGAGGGATGCGGAGGCTCTAAGCCGCACCACGTTATGGATCGGCATCGTGAGCGCCTCTTCGAGCGGGATGTCTATGCGGATTAGGCGGAGGTTGAGCCTTCCTTCCCCCTTGAAGGGGAGGGAAGGCCATACGGTCGGGCGCGGTTCGAGGCCTCCCACTCGCGCAGTCAGGCTTTCAGCGTGTCCTGCGCAGGGCGTGCGAACGGAAGCAAGCGACACGAGCGACATTGCGTTGCGTCTACGGGAGAAGAACCCGAACGGCAAGACGAAGGAGAAAGCCTCGCTCCTACCGCTCGTAGCATCGTTCTTGCGGAAACGCCAGCTCATCGAGTGTGCCTTTTCGCAAAAAAGGAGTCCTTACCAGGTGCGATGTATCCGTATGGCGCATTAAGAATGACCGAACAGGATGGGTTTACATAATCGGGGTTATCAGACTTAAACATTGAACCATTTCTCCCGTTCGAAATACTGCAGCAAACTGTAAGCCATTCGTAAACTGCCTGTCGATTGTACCCGAAAAACTATCCCTGGCAAATACTCCAATAGGCAAGTCCCGGAAATCCTGTCACACGTAAAGCTCGTGACCTGGGATGTTGCGCCGTTTTCTCGATAACCCCGATTATGTGAATCTCCGCCCTTGAGTCATTCGGTCAAAACCAGTCCAGCTAGGCGATGCTGTCCCGTTCGCTCGACTCGGGCTTACCGCCGAAAGCAGTCAAAATTGCTGGTGATCTCTAATTGACTAACAGGAGGATCGGAAAGACATGGGAAAAAATTTGAAGGCCGTGCGCCGCGCAATAAAGAAATTCAAGAGCGATCCCCAGTTTAGGGCAAAGTTCCTCTACGCTTCTGCTTTTGACAAGGCTCCTCGAATAGACGAGCATCGTGTCCTGCTCGAATCGTTCAACGGGAAAAATTTTGGCGGCAACCCATTTTACCTACTTAAAGAATTGCGCTCGAACAAGCAATATGCCCACCTAACCGTTATTGTAGCTGTTAATGAAACCCGCATTGAAGCCACGCGGATCCTGCTGGACAATCATGGATTGTCCGATGTCCCAATAGTAGCCGTCCATTCTGAAGAGTACGTAGATGCCCTCGTTGCCTCAAAGTATCTCGTCAACAATTCGACTTTTCCCACGTACTTCATAAAGAGGTCGGGGCAAATCTACCTAAACACGTGGCACGGAACCCCTCTTAAGGCTATGGGAAGAAAAATCATAGATGAGCCTCATAAGACGGGTAATACGCAGCGCAATTTCCTCATGTCAGACTACCTGCTCTATCCAAACGAATACTCTTTCGAACATTTTAAAAACGACTACATGATAGCTCCGTATTTTTCCGGCAAATACGTTTTAAGCGGTTACCCGTGCAACGCCGTGCTCTACGACAATGAGCTAAAGCAAGCTATGAAAGAAAAGCTTGGCGTTGAGGACAAGCGGGTCGTCGTATTCATGCCAACCTGGAGGCAAGGAAAAAAGAACGGCCATAAAGGTAAGCATTCTCAAATGCTTCAATTCATTCTGATGACGCTTGACGAACGACTTGATGACGATGTCGTAGTTTTCGCCAAGCCCCACTATTACGACACCCGAAAGATCAATTTCAAAAGTTTCAAGCACGTAAAGCAGTTTCCTTCCGATCTTGAAACATACGAAGTGCTGTCTATGGCCGATCTTCTTGTCACGGATTACTCTAGTGTTATGTTCGATTTCTTGAACACGAACAAGGAGATCGTTCTCTTTCCTTATGACCAGGTCGAATATTTTGAAACGAGAGGAGCTTATGTTTCGTTAGACGAGCTTCCGTTCGATCGGACAATCGATGTATATGATCTTTGCGAGAGAATAAACAAAACCACGAAAAGCGAGTCGACCGCTTCTCGCTATCCCGAGGCGAGGAAAACATACTGCCCTTACGACTGCGAAGATGCAGCTAAAAAGCTTTGCGATTTGCTGTTCTCAAAGACCGAGCAAGACATGATGGTCATTCCGGGCGCAAAGTATCACAACGACAACCCGAACATTATTATTTTTGGCGGGGCGCTGACAAAGAACGGAATCACGTCGTCGCTGCTTGGGCTTTTGGACTCCTTAGACTTCGATCAGGTCAATTACCTTGTAACGTACCCATCAAACAAGGGCGCTGCCGTCATCGAAACCATAAACGGATTTAGCGACGACCTTGGCTACTACCCCATCCAGGGTGAGCAAGTGATGACCTATTCGGAGGCAATAGCTCGATTCCTGTTCTTTAGATTCAGCATTGAGAATCCCTGGATTTCAAAAAGGATCAAAAGCCTCTTTTCTCGAGAAGCGCTCCGTCTCTTTCCTTCGATGTCGCTTACAAGGTGTATTCATTTTAGCGGGTATGAGCGAAGCTGGATGCACCTTATCCTGGGGATGGAGAGCGAAGAGAACGTAATCTACGTCCACAGTGACATGTTGCAAGAAAGATCTATGAGGTCGAACTATCACATACCGTCGGTAACGAGGGCTTATCGGGAGTTCGACAAAGTTGCAGTAGTGAGAGACGGTTTGAAGGGGATCATTGCTCAGGGTTTCAACATAAGTCCTGACAAAATCTCGGTGGTTCACAACATAAACAGGATAGATCCTATCCGGAATCTCGCTTTGCAAGACGTGCATTACGATGCCCAGACCAGCTCCAACATGCCCATAGAAGAGCTGAAGGCAATCCTTGAGGACAAGTCGATAACCAAATTTATAAACGTCGGGCGCTTTTCACCAGAAAAGGGCCATATGCGACTCATCTCTGCCTTCTGTCGCTACTCGGATGCGCATCCCGATAGCGCGCTCATCATCATAGGAGGACACGGGGTAGACCATCGCACCATCCTCGACATGGTCGAGGGGCATCCAGGAAAACGCATCGTAATTATCAAAAGCTTATCGAATCCTTTCCCCATTCTGGCTTCTTGCGACGCTTTCATTCTTTCGTCGTTCTACGAAGGCTTGCCTATGTCGATCATGGAGGCTCTCATCTTGGGGAAGCCTGTCATCTCCACAGCGATTTCGGGTCCCAAGGAGTTTCTTGAACAAGGCTATGGGCGCATCGTCGACGATTCAGAGGACGGCCTCTATGAAGGTATGTGCGATTTCGAGAAGACCGGGCTTTCCGATCTCAAGAGCTTTGATGCTGAAGCGTTCAATGCTCAAGCGGTAAAAGAGTTTTACGAT
Organism: Eggerthella sp. BIOML-A4; assembly: GCF_009875575.1. Lineage (NCBI taxonomy): Bacteria > Bacillati > Actinomycetota > Coriobacteriia > Eggerthellales > Eggerthellaceae > Eggerthella > Eggerthella sp. BIOML-A4. The sequence continues at coordinate 40,301 of NZ_WWRX01000004.1, forward strand.
GCAATAGGTCTTTAAGCGCTTATGTGCATGCTCTCGTTCGCATGCACATTGCGGCAAAACGAACGACTGCTAGAACCCTTCGAGTCGTCATCAAGCGATCGGGGGGTTCTGTTGTGGATCGGGCACTGAATCGTTTTTTTGAAAACTAACAATTCCCACGTATTGCTTCGATGCGGGAATCAAACACGGACCGTACGGGGCGGAGGATGTTCGACATTGTTGCTGTTGCCTGACCGGTTTATAGCATGGTGCTGCATGGAGCTACATCCTCTGTGGTGTCTTCTTCGGCTGCATGCTCGTTTGGCTGCCGCATACGCGTTTGCTGCCTTGTTGGTCTAATGGGTTCTCATTCTGGGGTTTTGTGCGCGTGCTATCATTGATGCCGAACAGATTCACGCATGATGGAAGGGTGAGGTTTTGGGACCGAGTTCGAACCGACGGGCTCCTTACGGTCGGGGTGGAGAGCGCACGCCGGGCGTGGTTTCGCCGTATGACCGCAATCGATCTTACCGGTCAAGTTCGCTTCAGGGTCGCCCAGCGGGCAGCTCGGTGCGCCCGGCGCCCAGGCCCACCGCGCAGCAGCTATATCCCGAGCGTGTTAGGAATCGAAAGCGCAACCGGCTGATCAGGCGCATCGGTTTGTGCGTACTGGCCGTGCTGCTCGTGGCGGTCTGTGCGACAGGTGGGTATGCGCTGTGGTATTCAAATGCCCTCGATGGCGCTCTGTCCATGGGCTCCGAGCAGGATGCTTCGGTTGACTCCGTTTTGGTGAGGCCCGAAACGGGCAAGCCCTTTTACGTGTTGCTTCTTGGTTCCGACTCCAGGGAAGGGTCAGGCACGTCGAAGAATCCCGACATGCAAGGCGACAACCAGCGTTCCGACGTGATGATCTTAGCCCGTGTCGACGCAGGCAAGAAGCAAGTTACTTTGGTGTCCGTGCCGCGCGATACTCCCTATACGCTGGACGGTGGGAGCGTTGTTAAGATCAACGAGGTGTACAACATCGAAGGAGCGGCCGGCTCCATCAAGGCCGTGTCGAAGCTGACGGGTGTTCCCATCTCGCATTACGCCGAAGTGCATTTTTCCGAGTTTCAGGAAATCGTCGACAAGCTGGGTGGTATAACGGTGGACGTGCCTATCGAGGTGTCGTACAAAGATGCGCTCACGGGCGACAAGGTCACCATCAAGCCGGGCGTGCAAGCTTTGAACGGCCAGCAGGCGCAGATATTCGCGCGCGCTCGTCATGAGTATGGCGAGAACCAGGAGGCGAAGCGGCAGAGCAACATCAGGACGGTGCTCATGGCCATTGTCGAGAAGGTTCTCGAGAAACCCCTGGCCGAATTGCCGGGCACGGTGCTCGATCTTGCTGAGAGCGTGGGCACCGACATGAACACGTCGGACATCCTGTCGCTCGCCCTCGATTTTTCGGGCGGCTCGGGTGAGATGACCGTATACAGCTGCACCGGCCCCAGCAACGGCGATTTCATGGAGCAGCATAACGGTCTATGGTTCTGCTACGAGAACCCGGAAGGGTGGGCGAACCTCATGGCCGCGGTGGACGCCGGCGAGGATCCTGGCGAGCTGGACGTCGAATCGACTGCGATCATCCCTGCGTCTTCGGACGCGTCGGTCTGATAGGCATCAAGGAAGGACGAGAGGCCATGCCGGCTGTTTCCGTGATCATACCCATGTACAACGTGCGTCCCTATATCGAGGACTGCCTGCTGTCGTTGAAGCGGCAGACGTTCGGCGATTTCGAGGCGCTGTGCGTCGACGACGGTTCGACCGACGGCACGCTGGAAGCCGCTCGGAAGGCGGGCGGCGACGACGCTCGCTTCTCATTCCTTTCTCAGGCGAACGCGGGGCAGTCTGCCGCGCGCAATGCGGGCATCGCCCGCGCGACGGGGAAGTACGTCGTCTTCCTGGATTCCGACGATTACTACGAGGATCGTGCGTTGCAGATGCTGTTCGAGCGGGCGGAGCGCGACGGGTTGGACGACCTGTTCTTCTCGGCCCGCACGCTGTACGAAGGGGAGGACGTGCGAGCGCGCTATCATGATGAGTATGGCGGTCGCTCCGACATCGACGGCATCATGACGGGTCGCGAGCTTATGGTGCGCTTCGTCGAAGAGGATTCGTTCTGCGTGTCTCCCGGAATGCAGTTCGTCCGTAAAAGCTTTCTCGACAAAGTTGGCCTTCGGTTCTACGAGGGAATCGTGCACGAGGACAACCTCTTCACCTGCCTCATGCTGGCCTTGGCGCCGCGAACCGGCTTTCTGAACGAGTCTTTGTACGTGAGGCGGGTGCGGCGCGGCTCCACGATGACCGAGGATCGCGAGATCAAGCACGTGTACGGTCACTTCAAGGCAGCGTACGAGATCGAGGCGTGGCTGCGCGTCCATGTGGGGGAGTGCTCGGAGGCGTTCGTCCGCGTTTTGCTGCGTCATGTGGCGTTCTGCTACGATCGGGCGGCGTTCGATGCCCTGTCGCTCGATGAGGCGCAACTAGAGGCGTGCGCGACCCAGCTGGGCGCATCGGATCCCGACGAGGGTGTGTCGTTTCGCTTGCACGTGATTGAGCACGCGCGAGAAACCGGGGGAATTCGTCAAGAGTACCTTGGCTCCACGACGTACCGGATAGGCCATGCTATCATGGCCCTGCCTTGTCGACTCAAGGAGCGCTTGGGTCGTTAGGCGCACTGCTCGAACGAAAGGAATGGTACAGGTGAAATTGAAGAACATCGTGCGCTACGGTGCGGTTGCGGCGCTGATGGCGCTAACGATGGCAGTTATGGTTAGCTGTCAGAAACAGGAGCCTGCTGCGGAGTCGGAGCCCACCGATACGCAGCTCATGCAGGAGGCTGCCGGCGATGCGAAGGCTCCCTTCTACGTGCTAGTGGTTGGAAACGATTCGCGCGTTGGAACGACTCAGATCTCGCTCGAGGACTACGCCGACGGCACGGGGCGCTCCGACACCATGATGCTGGTTCGCGTCGACCCCGTTACCTACAAGATAACGCTAGTCACCGTGCCGCGCGATACTGAGGCCGACTACGAAGGTTCGGTGGTGAAGATCAACGAGCTATACCGCCAGGGAGGCATGGAGGCCGCTGTCGAAGGGGTGGAGAGCCTGACTGGCGTGCATGTTCAGTACTATCTCGACATGGGCTTCGTCGACTTCGAGAACTTCGTCAACGCGCTTGGAGGAGTCACGGCGAACGTCCCCATCGACATGCATTTGAAGGACATCGTGAACGGCGGCACCATTGAGCTGGGCGCCGGAACGCAGGAGCTCGACGGCCCCGAGGCCCTTGTTCTCGCCCGTGTACGCAAGCTATACGCGACCGATATCGAGGCGTGCCGCCAGATCCAGGACCGCCAGCTGGTCGAGGCGGGCATCAAGCAGGTTGCGGCCGACCCGGCGAACGCTGCGGCGCACCTTGACGCGCTTCTTGGCAATGCCGAAACGAATTGGCCGAAGGACGAGCTGGCGGCTATGGTGGCGGACTTCGCCGCGAACGCCGACAGGATCGCTTTCCAGTCGGGTACCGGCCCTTACGTTGGCGACTTTATGGAGGAGCATGACGGCCTCTGGATGGTTCCTCGCGACGAGGGAACGTGGAGGAAGGTTATCGAAGTGGTCGAATCCGGCGGCGATCCGACGACGGTCGTAGCCTTGCCCGAAGTAGAAGCGGCGTAAGCCACTTAGTATGCAAGAAGACCCCGAATGCTCGGGGTCTTCCTTTATTTCCCGCCTTCGCGGCTGCTTTTTCTCGTCACGTATTTCTTAAAGGTGCGAAGAGTGAACCAAGGACCTACGTTGCGTAGGTTGTACAGCCCCTGCTTGACGAGCCCCCAGGCGTAGGGCGCGCTGCGGACGTACGGTTCGGGCATGCCGCGCAGTTCGGCAAACATGCGCTTGCATCCTGGAGGTATCTCGGCGTCAGACAGAACAAGATCGGTATCCATTCGCTCGAACATGCGCGTGGCTGCCGCCCGCACCTCGTCGTTCGTCAGGTCGACTTCTTCCAGGACGCCACCTAGGTAGGTGAAGCCGCGGCTGTTGTGGGCGCGCAGCACGGCTTCGTCGCGGATGCCTATGCGTTCGAGCGCATCCATCATGTCGTTCCATCGGTCAAAAGGCAGTAGCGTGTTGTTCAGCGCGAAGGACTTCGATTTCTCGGGCGTTTCCTCGCGGTAGCAGTAGTACGGCTCGTCGAGATAGACGATGCGCTCGGCTTGGCAGAGCGTCTCTATCAGAAACGGGTTGTCGGCCCATCCCGCTCCCGGATACTCGCGGAAACGGATACCGTGCTCTTCAAGGAATCCTTTGCGGTAGATGGCCGACCATATGGACGGATGGTGCGTGAGCAGATGCGCCGCGTCGCGGATGATGAACGGCTGGCAAGGCGGCTTGATGCGACGGCGGTAGCTGCAGTTCAGCTTGCGTTGCTCGGGGGTGTCGGGCATCCAGATGCGCCAGTACGGGGTTTTCACGATGTCTGCGGGATCGTTGAAGGTTGCTTCGAAAGCGAGCATGTCGGCATACATGCCAGGTTCAATCCAGTCGTCGGGCTCGACGATGGAGATCCATGCGCCTCGCGCCTCTTCCAGTCCGCGATTGCAGGTGGCTCCGTAGCCTTGGTTCTGCTTGTCGATGACGCGGATGCGCTCGTCGCGAGCGGCGTATGCCTGCATAATGGCGAGAGAGCCGTCCGTGCTGCCGTCGTTCAGGCAGATGACCTCCAGCTCGCGGTGCGTTTGCGCGAGAATGCTGTCGAGGCATTGCGCAAGGTACGGCTCCGCGTTGAAGACCGGGACGATTATAGAGACGAGCTGATTATCTGCGTTGCGCATGAAGGGCCTTTCTTTTTCTATTCATCCACGAAATCAGCGCACGCGCCGGAATCGTCGAATATGTAGCGGGTACCGTCGATTACCGCGGTGCCGGTCGCCATGGCTCCAGAGGAGGGGTCAAGATAGTACCATGACCCTCCGTTCTCGAGCCAGCCCGTTGCCATCATGCCTGATTCGGGATCCATCCAGTACCAAGCTCCTCCCGTGAGCAACCAGCCGGTTTGCATGGCTCCCGATCCGCTCAGGTGATACCAAGCGGTTCCTTGTTTCAGCCAGCGGCTCGACTGCATGGCCCCGGAGCCTTCGAAGTAGTACCACTTGCCGTCCGCCGCCTTCGCCCAGCCCGTGGCCATGGCGCCGGAGTCGGGGTCGAGCCAGTACCAGGAGCCGCCCTTGCTCAGCCAGCCGGTCTGCATCGCGCCGGAGCCGGAGAGGTAGTACCAGGAGGAGCCCTGCTTCATCCAGCCGCCGGAGCGCATGGCGCCGGAGCCTTCGAAGTAGTACCACTTGCCGTCGGCCGCCTTCGCCCAGCCCGTGGCCATGGCGCCGGAGTCGGTGAGCCAGTACCACGTGCCTCCCTGCTTGATCCAGGAGTTTTGGGTGGCGGATGCGCTGTTCGCGAACCAGTACCATGATCCGCCCAGCGTCTTCCACCCCTGATAGGCCTGTTTGAGCCCTTGGTAGTACAAGACGAGTCGGGGGTCGTGATTGAACGCGTGGTACGTGGCGGCGTCCTTCATGACGTTCAGATGCAGGCCATCTCTCGCGAACGTGGCCACGACGGCCCCGTATCCGTTCGCCGACGCTTCCGGCGCGGTGAAGTAGCGGACGCCGAGCCGGTCAAGGGTCTTGGTCGCGTATTCGGGAAGATTGCTGCTGTTGCCCGTCTGCACGGCGTACGTGGGGGAGAGTGCTGTCAGGTAGGACGGCGTGTTCGATCCGCTCAGGCCGTGATGAGCCAGCTTGAGCAGATCGACGTGGCCTATCATGCCCGAAAGCCGATCCTCGTCTCCATCGTAGTTGTTAATGTCTCCTGCGAGGAAGGCGGTGGAGCCGCCCGCCTTCACCTTGACGCCCCAGGAGAAGTAGTTCGCGTCGGGCACGGGGTTGAACTTGTAGTCGTCTCCGTAGTTGACGATCTCGATGTTCATGTCTCCTAGGGTGAAGAAGGGGCTTCCCGTGGTCGAGGGGTCGGGGGCGTGCTCGTGGATCAGGTTGGGATCGACCGACCGGGTGACCGCGATGCCCTCTTCTGGCAGTAATTCGGAGTTGTACGGATCGTCCTGGTCGGTGGGGTCCACGCCGAAGCGCTCCATCACGCCTTCGGCGTCCAGCACGTCGGCTTGCGGAGCGTCGCCGACAGCAGTCAAGTCGCTTTGAGCTTCGACGGGGTTCGGCGCGGGTTCCACGGGCGCGTTCGGATCCAGGTTTTGGATCAGGATGGCGCCCGTCTCTTTCGCCGCAGCGATAGCTCTGTCGTACACGTACTGGTTGTCCCAGAGGCGAGCTTCGTCCGATATGAATGAATCCTGATATTCAGCCAGGTACACGCGCTGGGGGCGGAACTCGCGGATGATCTCGTCGGCGGAGCCTATGTGGTCGCTGTGGGGATGCGTGCCGAGGTAGAACTCGAGGTTGCCCGAATTCACCCCGAGGTTTTTCAGGTATGCGACGACAGCATCCTCGACGCCGCTCCCTTTTACGATTCCGGGGCGGAGCGGGTAGCGTGGATCCGATCCGTCAGGGTAATCGCTGTCCTCGCCTGAATCCACGATGCCGAAGCGGCCGTTGCTCTCCAGGACGATGGCGTCCGTGCCGGCGAAGGGGAGGATATGGATGTGCGTGCCGGCGCTCGCCGCTTCGGTCTGGCTCTGATCAGCGTACGCAGTCGGTGGGCTTGCAAGCGCCGGAGCCGCGCAGGCGACTGCGAGAACGATTGCGAGCATGGTTCGGAAGGCGCAGGGGCGCGGCAAGCGCATGGGATTCACGGAAGCCTCCTTGACGATGGCGCGCTGGGCGTGCGGGTTCGTTGCTTTCGACGGGTCGCTTGGATATTCTCCTCATTATACGATTTGGTCCTGGTTCTTCGGTAATCAACGCTAAAATAGGGCTTTGCAATTGAGGAACTCGACGGGATTGGGCGGATGCGGCCGATTACCGGGCACATTTTGATGACGTGAAGAAATCCGAGGTAGGACTTGCCATGGAGCGCCTGACGATAGACGACATGAAGGAAATCCAGCTTGAGCTGATGGACGAGCTGGACAGGGTTTGTCGTGAGCAGGGCATAACGTATTTTTTGGCGTACGGCAGCCTTTTAGGTGCGGTTCGCCACGGCGGGTTCATTCCGTGGGACGACGACATGGACGTCGTGATGCTGCGCGCCGACTACGAGCGTCTGATTGCAGGGTTCGACGAATGGAAGTCGAGCGATCGCTTCTCCTTGGCGTGGTATCGGGACGGAAAGTCCATCTACTCCTTCGTCAAGCTGGTCGACACCACCACGCGCGTGCTGGAGAATTTCGTCGACAAGAAAACGTCCACGGGCGTGTGGGTCGATATATTTCCGCTCGAAGATTTGAAGCCCGGCGACCGACGTCCTTATCGAAAGAATGCCCTCTTATCGCTGGTGCGCGGCTTCATCGTCGCCGATCCGTCGGTGGGGTCGAGCGCCTTCGTGAAGCTCGTCAAGCGCATCGTGTGTCCGTTCGCGCGCAGGCTCGATGCGTTGAAGTACGCTCGCGCCATCGACGAGAACGCTCGCGATGCCAACCGGGGGGAAAGGTCGGACGTGGTGGCCGACATCGTCGGCACGGAGAACAAAATCGTCGAGTTTCCCAGAAGCCTGTTCGACCCCGTCGAGATGCCCTTCGAAGATCGGGTGTTCCTGGCTCCGGCGGGCTATGAACGATTCCTGGAGCTACAGTACGGAGATTGGCGGGCGATTCCGGGCGACGATGATCGGGAGATCCATACGTTCGAGGCGTATCGTCTATGAAGCCGACATCTTCCAAGATGCGAGACGTGCCGCCCCTGTCCACCAAGCAGAACATGCTGTGGAACTCTGCGGGGTCGATGACGTACTTGGCCTGCCAATGGCTGGTCACGGTTCTCGTTGTGAGGTTGTCCGCGGGCTACGACGATGCCGGCCTGCTCTCTTTGGCCATGTCGGTTGTTGGCATCTTCGGCACGTTTGCGAACTACAAGATGGGGACGTATCAGATTTCTGATATCAGGCGCGAGAACGACCTCGCCGAATACCTGGGCTTCCGTTGTTTGACGCTGGGCTTGGCTTTCGTTGCGTGCATGGTGTACGCCTATCTAACATGCGCCCCGTACGCGCTGGCCACCATCGCGCTTTTCTTCGTGTTCAAGGCCGTAGGCTTGCTGATTGACATCCTGCACGGTGCCGACCAGCAGCATCGCCGTATGGACTATATAGGAAAGTCGTTCATCGCCCAAGGCTTGAGCACGCTCGCCGCGTTCGTAGCGGTTTTTTGGTTCACGCGGAACCTGAACCTCGCTATCGTGGGGATGACCGCTTCGGCGCTCGGAGTCCTTGTGCTGTTCGACATACCGAAAGCTGGCCAGTTCGAGCGCGTCTGCTTGCGGCTATCTCGCAGCAAGGCGCTCTTCTTTCTCAAGGTGTCGTTTCCCGCCGTGCTGGCCTCTTTGGCCGCTAGCGCGATTTTCGCCATCCCGAAGCAGTATCTGGCCATGACCTCGGGGGATGCGGCTCTCGGCATCTACGCGTCGGTGGCCGCGCCTGCGCTCGTCATCCAGATGGGAGCGATGTATTTGTACGGCCCTCTCCTCGACGTCTTCCCGCGCCACTTCTTCGACGGGGATCTTTCGGGTTTCCTCAAGCTGCTGGGGAAAACGATCGGCGGTATCGTCTTGGTGGGGATCGCCTGTTCCATTGTCTTGGAGCTCGTCGGATCGTGGGCTTTGCAGCTTTTGTTCGGTTCCAGCATCGAGCCGTACGTCTATCTTCTGCAGCCCATCATCCTATCCACGATACTGACGGCTTTTCTCTGGTTTTTCGGGGATTTGTTGATCACGTTGCGCAACTTCAAAGCCAATTTCATCGGCAACATCGTCGCGCTTGTCTCGGTGCTGGCGGTCACGTTCCCGTTCGTGAACCTGTGGGATATGAACGGGGTGAGCTTTGCCGGAGCCGTTGCCTGCCTGGCGGGCGTGCTGACCCTTCTGGGATTCCTCATAGCCACGGTGCGGCGCGGGCCTGCTCGCGCGCACGGGGGCAATGGAGAAAGGACGGACGGATGATACGTGTTCTGCATGTCATTGGCGCTATGGATCGAGGGGGCGCCGAGACGATGATAATGAACCTGTACCGCGCCATCGATCGAACGAAGGTGCAGTTCGATTTCCTGGTTCACGAACAGCGCGTGTGCGACTACGACGAAGAGATCAAGGATTTGGGAGGCGAGGTGTTTCGCGGGCTGCCTCGTTTCAAGGTGGTGAACTATTCTACGTATCGCGACGAGTGCCGCGACTTCTTCTCTCGTCATTCCGAGCATCCCGTCGTGCATGGGCATATCGGAAGCTGTGCCCCGGTGTACCTCAGGGAGGCGAAGCGGCAGGGCCGGGTGACGATCGCGCATAGCCATTCCCAGAAGTTCCCTCTTTCCGTTACGGAGCTGGGATTCAGGGCGTTGGCGTATCCCGTCCGACGCGTGGCCGACAACTTCATCGCCTGCTCCATGGAGGCGGGGGTTGATCGGTTCGGAAAGGCCGTCGTCGAGGGCGAGCGGTTCCATCTGTTGAAAAACGCCATCGACGTCGATTCGTACGCCGGCGACCCTTCCGCTTGCGAGCGTGCCAAACGATCTCTTGGATTCGCCGGCGTTCCGTTGATTGGACATGTGGGCAGATTCGATCCGGTGAAGAACCACCTGTTCCTCGTCGAGACGTTCTCCGAAGTGAAAAGGCGCATTCCCGATGCCAAGCTGCTGCTGGTGGGTCGAGGTCCTTTCGAGGGCGGTGTTCGCCAAGCGGTCGAGGATGCCGGCCTTGAAGGCGATGTGGTGTTCTTCGGAGTCACCGATCGCGTGCCCGACGTGCTGAAGGCCCTCGATGCGTTCGTGTTCCCCTCGTTTTCGGAGGGCCTGCCTATGTCCGTGATGGAGGCTCAGGCCGCCGGCGTGCCGTGCGTGTTGTCCACGGGGGTTCCCGAGTTGGCGGTTGCGGTTCCTTTTGCGGTCGAGCGGCTGCCTTTGGAGGCCGGAGCGGGGGCGTGGGCTGATGCGGTTGAGCGCGCTCTGTCGAAGCGCTTCGACCGGGCGGAAGCTGCCGCGGCCGTGCGCCTGTCGGGTTTCGATATCCGCGACACGGCCGCATGGCTCGAATCGTACTATCTGGATCTGGCTGAAACCCAATAAAAAGCAAGGGAAGGTGCGAAAGCGGTGCAATACGAACAGGACGTGCTGAGGAAGCTGCAGCTTGCGGAATTGAGCATCCTCCGCGACATCGATTCGGTATGCCGATCGGAGGGCATACCGTACTTCCTGGAGTGCGGCACGCTTTTGGGCGCCGTTCGGCACGGAGGGTTCATTCCGTGGGACGACGATATCGATGTAGGGATGCTTCGACCTGATTACGAACGCTTCTTGAAGGTGGCTCCGAAAGCGCTTGGAGAAAGGTATGCGGTGTGCGAGCCTCGGGCGAATTCCCGTTGTGCTGGCATGTTCGCGAAAGTTTGGAAGCGTGGCACGAAGTTCTTCACGGCGGAAACCATGGAGGCGGGAATCGATCAGGGCATCTTCGTGGACGTGTTCCCCTACGACATCCTCCATGCCGACGAGAGCGTTGCTACTCGGCAGATTCGGCGATGTCGAGCATGGCAAAGCGCGTCTTACCTGCTGCACGCTCGGCATGTGACCGTGCCCCATTGCGGCATCCTTGGTGCGCTCGAAAGAGGTGCTTGCTCGGTTGCCCACGTGGGTGCAAAGGCGTTTTTGAACCACGAGCGTGTCGTGAGGTCGTTCGAGGCTTGGGCGCTTCGAGGTTCGGAGCGTCCCGGCAGTGATTACATGAGCATGGCGTACGTTACTGATTCGGCGTTTCCTGCGGACGAGCTTTCGCCTGGTCGTGAGATGCTGTTCGAAGGGTTCTCGTTTCCCGTTCCCGCTCGAGCGGAGTCTTATCTTGAGAGGGTATACGGCTCGAGTTGGAGGGAATTGCCCCCGATTGAGGCTCGTCGCAACCATGCTCCAATTGAGCTCGACTTCGGAAGCGATTAGGCGCTGCGGATCGGAAGCTCCCGATAAGCTTATGTTCAAAAAGTACACCTACTTTACAGTATTGAACAAATCTACTATGCTTCGTTTTGCTATTCGATAAAGTCGACGAGGAAGCGGAGCGTATGGTCGCGGCAATTTCACGAAGAAGGTTCTGCTGGATTGCCGCGGGCGCGCTAGCCGTCTTGGCGCTGCCCGGCTGCAGCTCGGCGAACGACGGCACCGTCGTCATCTACTCGTGTGCCGAAGGCGTGCGCAACGAGTCGCTGATCACGGCGATGCATGCGCGTTTCCCAGAGTACGACATCCGCCTGCACTACATTCCCACGGGCAACTGCGCCGCGAAGCTGAGGATGGAGGGTTCGCAATCGGAGGCCGACATCGTGCTTGACCTCGAAGGCGGTTACATCAAGCAGGTGTCGGAGTGGCTCGACCAGCTTCCCGCGCAGGATGCGAAGCGCTACTGCGCCGACCTGGTGGATCCCGACCATCGCTACTTCCCCTTCGCGCGTGAGAGCGCATGCATCGCCGTGAATGAGACGACGCTTTCCGCGCACGGCCTCGAGGCCCCGCAAAGCTACGAGGATCTGACCGATCCTCAGTACAAAGGGCTGGTTACGATGCCGAATCCAAAATCGTCGGGCACGGGCTATAACTTCGTCAAAAGTCTGGTGAACGCTTGGGGCGAGGACGAGGCGTTCGACTACTTCGACCGTCTGGCCGACAACGTGTACCAGTTCACCTCATCGGGATCGGGCCCGGTGAACGCGCTCGTTCAGGGCGAGGCCGCCATCGGCCTGGGCATGACGTTTCAGGCCGTGTCCGAGATCAACCAGGGCGTGCCGCTGAAGGTGCTGTTCTTCGAGGAGGGCGCGCCGTGGGCCGTATACGGCATGGGCATCGTCGAAGGCAAAGGCTCGCGCGCCGCCGTGCGCGAGGTGTTCGACTGGCTTTCCACCGAGGGCGTCAAGATCGACAACGAGACCTACGTGCCCGATCAGGTGCTCGCGGACTTCAAGGCCGAGATCCCGAACTACCCGACCGATATCGATTACGCCGACATGACGGGCATCACCGACCCCGACGAGAAGAAGAGGCTGCTGGGAAGATGGAAGTACTGATGACGAACGAATCGAAGGCGCCGGCCGCCGGCGGCGCGCCGAAGAAGCTGTCCGCGCGCGGCCTCGTGAAGCGCTTCGACGGTAAGGAAGTGCTGCACGCGCTGGACTTCGACGTGTTGGACGGCGAGTTCCTCTCCATCCTTGGCCCGTCGGGGTGCGGTAAGACCACCACGCTGCGCATCCTCATCGGCCTCTTGATGCCCGACGAGGGTACGCTCACGCTCGGCGGGCGCGACATCACCACGGCGCCTCCTGACGACCGCGGCATGGGCATCGTCTTCCAGAACTACGCGCTGTTCGAGAACATGACCGTGCGTGGAAACGTGGAGTATGCGCTGAAGTTCAAGCCCGAGCTGAAGGCGCGTCGTCGTGAGATCGCGCAGGGCGTGCTGGAGCAGCTGGGGCTTGCAGAGCACCTCGACAAGAGCGTGCGCCAGCTTTCGGGCGGCCAGCAGCAGCGCGTGTCCATCGCACGCACGCTGGCGCTGAACCCCGAGGTCATCCTGTTCGACGAGCCCATGAGCGCGCTCGACGTGGAGACGCGCCTGTCGCTGCGCCTCGAGCTCAAGCGCATCCAGCGCGAGTTCGGCACCACGATGGTGTACATCACCCACGACCAGGAGGAGGCGTTTGCGCTGTCCGACCGCGTGATGGTGATGGGCGAGGGCAGCATCCACCAGCTGGCCGCGCCCGACGAGATCATCGCCAACCCGGCCGACGACTACGTCGCCGACTTCGTGGTGAAGAACCTGCGGATCAAGATGGATTCGCTCGCCCGCTTCATGGATCGGTAGGCGGCCGTGAGACGGGCAGGGAAACTCAACCTCACGCGCATCGTGCTGGCGGCCTTCTTCCTGGTCGCGGCGGTGCTGCCGCTCATTGGCATGTTCTCGCGGCTTGCGAGCCCCGAGGCGCGCGCCGTGTTCGGCACCGAGCAGTTCGCCACGGCGTGCCTCAACTCCATCGGCGTCGCGTTGACCTCGACGGCCATCTCGCTCGCGTTCGCGCTGGCGATGTCGTGGGTGCTCTGCCGTACTAATGTGCGGGCGAAGGGCGTCATCGCCGTGGTCATGACGCTGCCCATGCTCATCCCGTCGCTCGCGCTCGGCATGGGCCTGGTGTTCCTGCTGGGCTCGAACGGCGTCATCACGAACGCGCTGGGGCTGGACTTCTCGCTGTACGGGTTCTGGGGCATCGTGATGGGTTCGGTGCTGTACTCGTTCCCGTCGGCCTTCCTGCTGCTGTACGATGTGCTGAAGTACGAGGACGCCTCGCCGTACGAGGCTGCCGACGTGCTGGGCGTGCCGAAGCGCAGCCAGTTCTTGCGCATCACGATGCCGTATCTGCGCAAGCCGCTCATCTCGGCGGTGTTCGCCACGTTCACGCTTGTGGTGACCGACTACGGCGTGCCCCTCATGGTGGGCGGCAAAACCACCACGCTTCCGGTGCTCATGTACCAGGAGGTCATCGGCCTGCTGAACTACGACACGGGCGTGGCTATCGGCTTCGTGCTGTTGATCCCGGCCATCGTGGCTTTTCTCATCGATGTGCTCAACGCGGACAAGGGGAAAAGCTCGTTCGTGTCGAAGCGCTTCTCCATCGCCCGAAGCGCCGTGCGCGACGTGCTGGGTTACGCGCTGGCCGCCATCGTGTCGGTCGCTATTATCTTGCCTCTGGGTTCGTTCGTGCTCGTGTCGTTCGTAAAGAAGTACCCCGTCGACATGGCCGTGACGTTCGACAACGTCGGCCGGGCGCTCAACATGAACGCGGGCGATTACTGGTTCAACTCCATCGTCATCGCCTGTCTCGTGGCGCTCGTCGGCACGACGTTGGCGTACTTCGCAGCGTATATAACCGCGCGCATGGGGGGCCGCTTCGCGAAGCTGCTGCATCTCGTGTGCATCACGACGCTGGCCATCCCGGGCCTCGTGCTGGGCCTGTCCTACGTGCTGTTCTTCAAGGGCTCCGTCCTGTACGGCACGTTGGCCATCCTCGTCCTGGTGAACCTCGTGCACTTCTTCGCCTCGCCGTACCTGATGGCGTACAACTCGCTGGGCAAGGCGAACGAGAACCTGGAGGCGGTCGGATCGACTATGGGCATCGGGCGCGCGAGCATCCTCAAAGACGTGCTGATCCCCCAGACGATGGATACGATCATCGAGATGGCGGGCTACTTCTTCGTGAACTGCATGGTCACCATCTCGGCGGTGGCGTTCCTCGCTACGACGCTCGACATGCCGCTTGCGCTGCTCATCACCGATCTGGACGCGCAGCGTCTGACGGAGTGCGCCGCGTTCGTGTCGCTGATCATCCTCCTTACGAACATTGCCTCGAAGCTCGTGCTCGCAGGCATCAAAAAAGCTATTCATCGCGCGGAAGCGCCCGAGGCCTTCGCGGCCTGACGCGTCCGTCGCTCGAACGAGAGGGATACTGCTGCCATGGAACGTTCTCTTGGTGTGAAGGATTTCAAGATACTGACCGCGCTCGAGGAGCGCGTCGACGAGGCGCTCACGCAGCGCGAGATCGCCACGGCGGCCGATTTGTCGGTGGGCACGGTGAACCGTGCGATGGCCGACCTGCACGAGCGCGGCTTCGTGCGCGAGGGCATGCTGTCGGCGGCCGGCTTGGAGGCGCTCGAGCCCTACCGTGTGAAGCGTGCGGTGCTGATCGCCGCCGGGTTCGGCTCCCGTCTGGTGCCCATCACGCTGAACACCCCGAAGCCGCTCATCCGAGTGCAGGGGCGGCGCATCATCGACTCGCTGCTCGACGCCGTGTACGCGGCGGGCATCGAGGAGGTGTACGTGGTGCGCGGCTATCTGGCCGAGCAGTTCGACCAGCTGCTGTACAAGTACCCCGGTCTCAAGTTCATCGAGAACCCCTTCTACAACGAGGCGAACAATATCTCGTCGGCCGTGGCGGCGAAGGATCTGCTGCAGAACGCTTACGTGTTCGAGTCCGACCTGCTGCTGTACAACCCGAAGCTGATCACGAAGTACCAGTACTCGTCGAACTATCTCGGCGTGCCCGTGCAGGTGACTGACGACTGGTGCTTCCAAACGCGCCGCGGTGTGATCACGGGACTGTCGGTAGGCGGGACGGACTGCCATCATATGTTCGGCATCTCCTATTGGACCGAAGAGGACGGCAGGAAGCTGGCCGACGACGTGCCGGCGACGTTCGCCATGCCCGGCGGCAAGGAGCGCTATTGGGACGAGGTAGCGCTGCGATACTTCGCCCGCAACTACGAGGTGGTCGTGCGTGAGTGCACGTTCGACGACGTGATCGAGATCGACACGTACCGCGAGTTGCAAGAGCTTGACAAAGCGTACGTGTGACACGGAAGGTCCGATACCGTTCGCTCACGCGTTCAGCTGCTTCGGCGCGTCCGACATACGCCATCTGTCGAGAGGTCTTCGGGAGGGGCTCGTTTACTGATATACTCATCAGCGGTAATATTTGCGACAACGCATCGTAGTAGCAACTGACAGTTCGAAGTACGGAGGTGCTCCATGCACCAGGTTTCATCCCGATTGTCCAAGCTGGCCTTGTCGGTTATGCTGGCTTTCGCGCTCGTTCCCACGGCTTCCGTGGCCGCGATGGCCGATCCCCAGATCTCCGATCCGGCATCCGACCCGGTCATCCAGTCGCCTTCCATCGATCAGGGTGTGTCGGAAGAGGCTCCCGCTTCTACCGAATCGTGGCAAGGGGAGGGCTCGGAGCCCGCTGAGGCGGACGAAACCGCCCAACCCGATAGCGAGGCCGAAGCCTCGGCGGCGGCTCTCGGTCCCGACCGGCAACCGGTGGGCTTCGTGTACTTCGACGAAAGCTCCCCCAGCGCGGGCGGTTCCCAGCTCGTCGTGGTTGCGCTGGACGACGAGTCGATCGAGCTGACGTCCGCAGAACTGACGCTGACGGCTCCTTCGGGCGCGTCGGTCAAAGCGACCGCTTCCGAGTACGCGGGCAATGCGGCGCTCTTCTCCGTAGACGTTCCGGAGGCCGGGGAGTACCGTCTCGAACGGATGGAGGGCGCGTCTGCCGCCGACAGCCGCACGCTGCTGGTGGATCTGTCCTCCTGTGAGGGCGAGCCCTACGCGTTCATGGTGGCCGAGCCGCAAGCCGAAGCGTTTTCCCTGTCCGATGAGTCGACCGGCGGCGTGTCCGTGTACGCACTGACCGACGACGGCCAGCTTGAGGAGGCATCGTCCTTCGAGGAGGCTGCGCAGCTGTCCGCCGAAGCGGCTTCTGCCGTCGCAGGTCGTTCGGCCGCCTCGGGCGCGCGCAGCCCCTCCGGCAAGTTCGTGGTTGCCTTGGATCCCGGCCACGGAGGTAGCGAGCCCGGGGCTTCGGCCAACGGTTTGGTTGAGAGGGAGCTCACATGGAAGATCGCGTTGTACTGCAAGGAGGCGCTGGAGTCCTATGCGAACGTCGAAGTGGTGCTGACGCGTGGAAGCGACGAAAAGGTGAGCCTTGTTGAGCGCGTGAACCGCGCGGTTGACGCAGGAGCCAACGTGTTCGTCAGCTTGCATCTTAACTCCGGACCTGCTTCGGGCAACGGTGCCGAAGTGTGGTATCCGAACGACAGCTCGTATCGTCACGAGCTTCACGAGGAGGGCGCACAGCTCTCCAGCAAGATCCTGGAGAAGCTGACTGCACTCGGCTTGACCGACCGCGGCATAAAAGTGCGCGATTCGGAGCGCGTGGATGGCGAAGGCCCGTTCTACTATCCCGATGGCAGCATCCAGGACTACTACACGGTCATCGAGGCAAGTCGCGAAGCCGGCATCGTGGGCATCATCGTCGAGCACGCATTCCTGTCTAATAAGAGCGACAGCGACAAGCTGAAAAGCGAGGCGTTCCTGAAGGAGCTGGGCTACGCTGATGCCGAGGGCATAGCCGAGACGTACAAGCTCTCTTCTGGGTGGGAAATCGACAACGGCCGCTGGAAGCTGAAGCTGGCCGACGGTACGTATGCTACGAGCAGCTGGCAGCAGGTCAAGGGTAAGAAGTACTGGTTCGGGGCGGATTCGTACGCCGTCACCGGATGGCAGACCATTGATGAAAAGCGCTACTATTTCGACAGCTCGTGTGCCTTGCGGACAGACGGGTGGTTGAAAGACGACGGGTCCTGGTATTGGCTTTCGTCTTCCGGCGTCATGCAGACGGGGTGGTTGAAGCTGGGTGGAACGTGGTACTGGCTCGATCCGCAGACTGGCAAGATGGCAACGGGCTGGACGACGGCTTCGGACGGACATCGCTACTACTTCGACGGATCGGGGGCCATGCAGACGGGTTGGGCGAAGGTAGGCGGAACCTGGTACTACCTGTCCGGCTCCGGGGCGATGCAGACGGGCTGGCTGAGCAAGGGCGGCTCCTGGTACTGGCTCGACCCGGAATCCGGCGCCATGGCCACGGGCTGGGAGAAGGCCTCGGACGGCAAGTGGTACTACTTCGAAGGCTCCGGCGCCATGCGCTCCGGCGGCTGGATGAAGCAGGGATCTTCCTGGTACTACCTCTCCGGCTCCGGGGCGATGCAGACGGGCTGGCTGAGCAAGGGCGGCTCCTGGTACTGGCTCGACCCCGAGAGCGGCAGGATGGCCACGGGCTGGGAGAAGGCCTCGGACGGCAAGTGGTACTACTTCGAAGGCTCCGGCGCCATGCGCTCCGGCGGCTGGATGAAGCAGGGATCTTCCTGGTACTACCTGTCCGGCTCCGGCGCGATGCAGACCGGCTGGCTGAGCAAGGGCGGCTCTTGGTACTGGCTCGACCCCGAGAGCGGGAGGATGGCCACCGGCTGGGCGAAGGCGGCCGACGGCAAGTGGTACTACTTCGAAGGCTCCGGCGCCATGCGCTCCGGCGGCTGGATGAAGCAGGGCTCCTCCTGGTACTACCTGTCCGGCTCCGGGGCGATGCAGACGGGCTGGCTGAGCAAGGGCGGCTCCTGGTACTGGCTCGACCCCGAGAGCGGCAGGATGGCCACGGGCTGGGAGAAGGCCTCGGACGGCAAGTGGTACTACTTCGAAGGCTCCGGCGCCATGCGCTCCGGCGGCTGGATGAAGCAGGGCTCCTCCTGGTACTACCTCTCCGGCTCTGGGGCGATGCAGACCGGCTGGCTGAGCAAGGGCGGCTCCTGGTACTGGCTGGACCCCGACTCCGGCGCGATGGCCACGGGCTGGGAGAAGGCCTCGGACGGCAAGTGGTACTACTTCGAAGGCTCGGGCGCCATGCGCTCCGGCGGCTGGATGAAGCTGGGCGGAACCTGGTACTACCTCTCCGGGTCGGGCGCCATGCACACCGGCTGGCTTGATCTGGGCGGCAAACGCTACTACCTAAACGAGTCAGGGGCGATGATCACCGGAAAGGCGACTATCGACGGCGAGACCTACCGCTTCGATTCGTCGGGCGTGCTGCTGCCGTCCGACTCCATCATGGGTCCTTCACTTGCGACGGTGGACCAGATGGTGGCGCTCTTCAACGCACAGGGTGTTCCTTATCCTGTTGATAAGTACACGTCGCGAGGGGCTGCCACCATCAAGGACTTTTGCCAGGCGCTGCTGGACCAGGCTCGATCCGAGGATGTCCGCGCCGAGGTGCTGTTCGCTCAGGCCATGGTGGAGACCGGATGGCTGCAGTTCGGCGGAGACGTGGACAAGAACGGCAAAGTGCAGTGCAATTTCGGAGGACTAGGCGCAACGGGCAACGGCGTTGCCGGAGACGAGTTCCCCGATGTGAAGACGGGGCTCTTGGCTCAGGCGCAGCACTTGAAAGGATACGCCTCGACGGCACCGCTCAATCAGCCCTGTGTCGACCTGCGGTTCAAGCATCTGAACGGCAAGCGCGGCTCGGCACCCACGGTCGACAAGCTTTCCGGCACCTGGGCGGCTGACAAGACCTATGGCACGAAAGTCATGAACGTTGTAGACAAGCTTTTGGGTTATTGATTCGGCGGCGACGGGCATCTCCTGCATTAATTCGGCGCGCTCTCCGAGAACGGGGAGCGCGTTTTCTATGTGTTCATATTTTGTAGTAGAAAAATATAAATGAACATACCGTTCAGATTCTTTAAAATACAATAAAAAATGAACTTCGACGCACGATCGAGATCGTCTGAATCTGCCATGAAAGGATGCTCCGTTTTGATCACAAAGAACGAATTCGCGGTGCTCGCTGCGCTCGAACGCGAACCGGGGACGAGCCAGCGGGCGATCGCCGCTCGTAAGGCCATGTCGTTGGGTTCGGTGAACGCGGCCTACAAAGCGCTGGTCGACAAAGGGCTTGTCGTCGACGGCGCACTGTCCGACGCCGGGTTCGAGGCGCTCGCTCCTTTTAAGGTGGACAACGCTATCATCTTGGCAGCTGGCCTGTCGTCGCGGTTCGCTCCTATTTCCTACGAGAAGCCCAAAGGTCTGCTGCATGTTCGTGGAGAGATTCTGATCGAGCGTCAGATCCGCCAGCTTCAGGAGTCCGGCATCGACGACATCACTGTGGTGGCAGGGTACAAGAAGGAGTACTTCTTCTACCTTGAAGAGAAGCACGGCGTGTCCATCGTCGTGAACGAGGAATACGCCACGCGGAACAACCATTCCTCTCTCATGGTGGTGCGCGAGCGTCTGGGCAACACGTTCATATGCTCTTCCGACAACTACTTCGTCGAGAATCCCTTCGAGCCGTACGTGTGGAAGGCCTATTACGCTGCCCAATACCAAGAGGGCCCTACGAACGAATGGTGCATGCGTTTGGGTTCGGGCAACCGCATCGTTTCGGTCGATATCGGTGGCAGCGACTCTCTTATCATGCTCGGCCATGTTTACTTCGATAAAAACTTTTCCCGTGCCTTTTCCCGAATACTCGAGGAGGAGTACGATCTGCCGACGACGGCCGATAAGCTGTGGGAAGAGCTGTACGTCGACCATATCGCGGAGTTGGACATGGTTGCGCGCGAGTACCCCGTCGGAACGGTATTCGAGTTCGACACACTCGACGAGCTGCGCGAATTCGATCCGCGTTTCCTGGAAAACGTCGATTCCGAGGCGTTCGACAATATCGTTGCAGCGCTCGGGTGCGACAAAGACGATATTCGCGACGTGTATCCGCTGAAGCAGGGCCTCACCAATCTATCGTGCCATATCCGTGTGGGCGACTCCGAATACGTGTATCGCCATCCCGGCATCGGGACGGAGGGCATCATCGATCGCCGAGCCGAGGTGGTGGCTCAAGGCGTGGCGCGCGATCTGGGGCTTGATCGTACGTTCATCACCGAGGATCCCGAAAAAGGCTGGAAGCTGTCGCGCTTTATCCCCGATTGCCGCCAGCTCGATCCGCATGACCCTGAGCAGGTCAAGCGTGCAATGGAGATGGCTCGTCGCCTGCACGAATCCGGTGCGAAGGTGGAGCGCTCGTTCGATTTCTTCACCGAGGGCAAGCGTTACGAGCGTCTGCTGGAGCGCAAGTCCGGCCGCATTGAAGTGCCGGGTTATGCTGAGATGGCTGCACGGGCCGAGGAACTCAAGCGCTTCGTGGATGCAGACGATGCGCGCATCTGCCTGACCCATAACGACTTCTTCATGCTGAACTTCCTTATCGACGACCAGGACGACATGTCGCTCATCGATTGGGAGTATTCCGGCATGTCCGACTACGCAAGCGATTTCGGCACGTTCACGGTGTGCTGCCAGCTGAGCGAAGAGGAGGCGTCGCGTGCCCTTGCGTATTATTTCGGGCGCGAGCCGTCTGCGGCGGAGCGCCGTCACAACTTCGCCTTCGTGGCGCTTGCGGGATGGTGCTGGTACGCGTGGTCGCTGCTCAAAGAGGCAGAAGGGGACATGGTTGGCGAGTGGCTGTACGTCTATTACCGTTACGCGAAGGATTATCTGGACAAGGTGCTGGACTGGTACCGTCAGGGAAGCGACTAAGGGGAGCGCCATGAAGGGTTTTGGAAGAATGAAGTTCGGTCTGACGAGCGGCTTGCTCTGGGGTCTTGACACGGTCGTCCTCGGAATCGGATTGTCGATGAGCCCTTTCATCGGCACTGCCGAGGCGATTGCGTTTGCAGCTATCGCGAGCGCCGCTTTGCATGACATCTTCTGCGCGATCTGGCTGTTGATCTACATGGGCGTGCGGGGTCGTCTGGGCGACACGTTAGCGGCGCTTAAAACGCGCAGCGGCAAGGCGGTCATTCTGGGGGCGCTTTTGGGCGGGCCTATCGGCATGACCGGCTACGTGATAGCCATCAACAATATCGGTGCCGGCTATACTGCCATCATCTCGTCGTTCTATCCTGCAGTTGGAGCCTTCCTCGCCTTCGTGTTCCTGAAGGAACGCATGGCGCCTAAGCAGTTCGTCGCATTGCTGGCGGCCCTTGCCGGTATCATCGTCATGGGCTATGTGTCTTCCGGCGAATCGGAGCTGGGCAATCCGATCCTCGGTTTGTTCGGTGCGCTGTTGTGCGTTTTGGGATGGGGATCCGAAGCCGTCATCTGCGCTTGGGGTATGCGCGACGATGCCGTCGACAACGAGACGGCGCTTCAGATCCGCGAGACCACGTCGGCGCTCGTGTACGCGATCGCCGTATTGCCGCTATTCGGTGCCTGGGGTTTCACGGCCGCAGTTGTTCCCAGTCTCGCGACGGGCGTGGTAGGGCTGGCTGCTTTGGCTGGAACCGTGTCGTACCTGTTCTACTACAAGAGCATCTCGTCGCCTATCGGGGCGGCGAAGTCCATGGCTCTCAATATCAGCTATTCGGCCTGGGCCGTCCTGTTCGCGCTCGTGTTGCAGGGAACGATGCCGACGCCGATATCGATCGTCTGCTGCGTGGTCATCTTGGCGGGCACTGTATTGGCCGCAAGCGACTGGAACGAGCTGTTCGGCCGTGAGAAGGCGAAAGCGTAGGCGCCTCTGCCTCGATGCCTGCTAGCGCATCGAGGTTGAAAGTCCCCACTCTTCCAGGTTCGTCAGCGCTTCCAGCACGGCAACGTGGCTCTCGCGCAGGTCGGGCATGAGGGCGCGGGCCTGCTCGATATCATCGGCGCGCAGGGCGTCGGTGACGCCCGCGGCCAGGTCGTAAAGGCGCACGAACGACAAGTTGCCGGCGACGCCTTTGAGCGAATGAGCTTCGCGCTCGGCTGCGGCTGCGTCGCCGCTGGCCATCGCGGCTTCGAGCGCATCGACATGCGGGTCGTCCAGGTACTTCACGGCGATGCGGGCGAACAGGGACTCGTTGCCGCAGAATCGCTCCATCGCTTCGGCGTAATCGATGCCGTACCGTGCAAGCATTGCCGTCTGATCGTTCGTCATGGTCTCACTCTCCTGCGTGCTTTTTGTCGAGCGCCCCCATTGCGTGGCGCACGACCATGATAGAGGGTGAGGGGCGTGCGCGTCGGGTCGGCAGGGGTCACGTTAGCCGAACGTTACTTCTCCGACCCGTCCTCTACGAAGACGCCCTCCTGGTTGAATACGGCCGAGAACGTCTTGAAGAACACCTTAACGTCGAGCGGGAAGGACACGTTGCGCACGTAGTGCACGTCGAGCGCCAGACGGTCGTGCCAGGGCAGCGAGTTGCGTCCGTACACGGCGGCGTACCCGGTGATGCCGGGCTTCACGGTGAGTTTGAGGCCTTCCTCTCCCTCATAAAGCTCCGTTTCGCGGCGCAAGTCGGGGCGGGGCCCCACGACGCTCATGTCGCCTTTCAGTACGTTGAGGAACTGCGGCATCTCGTCGAGCGACGTCTTGCGCATGAATGCACCAACCCGCGTCATGCGCGGGTCGTCGGCGCCGTTGTAGGTGGAGCCGTCCTCCATGATGAGGTCGGGCGCGTTCACCCGCATCGAGCGCAGCTTGTACATCTTGAAATCGCGCCCGTCTTTTCCGACGCGCGGCGCGTTGTAGAAGACGGGGCCCTTGTCCTCGAAGTGGATGAACGGTGCCAGCACCGCGATGATCAGCAGCACGAAGGGCAGCGCCACCAGCCCTACGACGATGTCGCACACGCGTTTTCCGAACCTCACGTACATCAGCGGACGCCTTCCGCCTCGAGTCCGTCCAGGGCGCGCTTGAACGATCCCGCCACGTAGTCCACGTCCTCGTCGGAGAGCAACGTGTGCAGCGGCAGCGTCACCTCGTTCTCGAACTGCGCAAGCGCGTTCGGGAAGTCGGCGATGGCGAAGCCGAGGTCGCGGTACGCGGTGAGAAGGGGCAGCGGCTTGTAGTGCACGTTCGTCGCCACGCCGTCGTTGGCCATCCGCTCGATGAGCGCGTTGCGGAACGCCGACGATTTGCCCGTGAGGCGCACGAGCATGAGATGCCCGCTCGACTCGAAGTCTTCGCCGTAATGCCTCAGCAGCTCGACATCGCATTCGCCCAGGTTGCGCTCGTAGCGCTCGACGATGGCGCGCCGACGGGCGAGCGAGGCGGGGTAGCGGCGCAGCTGCGCGAGGCCGAGGGCCGCCTGAATGTCGGTCATGTTGCACTTCCACCCGGGGAAGGCGATGTCGTACTCCCAGGCGCCCGCGCGGTTCTTCGCCAGCGCGTCCTTCGTCTGGCCGTGCAGCGACTGCAACATGAACCGGCGGTACAGCTCGTCGGAATCGAACGCGCCCGCGCGCCATGCAAGCGCGCCTCCTTCGGCCGTCGTCAGGTTTTTCACGGCGTGAAACGAGAAGGCGGTGAAGTCGGCCACCGACCCGGAGGGACGTCCCTGATATGTCGCGCCGAACGAGTGGGCGGCGTCGGCTAAGACGATGACGCGATCGAACGCGCTCTGCAGCTCCGTCGCGGGCTTCCAGCGGTCGCTCGCCGAATCGAGTGCGGCGAACAGACGGTCGTAGTCGACCATGCGTCCTGCGATGTCCACGGGGATGACGGCGCGCGTGCGCTCGGTGACGAGATCGGGCAGGGCGTCGTAATCCATCTCGTAGGAGCCGGGCGCCACGTCGCAGAGCACCGGAGTCGCACCCACATGGCAGATGACCGAGCAAGAGGCCGTGTACGTGTAGGCGCTCGTGATCACCTCGTCGCCCGGGCCGATGCCGAAAGCGCGCAGGGCGCATTCGAGCGCTGCGGTGGCCGACGCGAACGTGGCCGAGCGCTCGGCCTGTGCGAAGAGGGCGATCTCGCGCTCGAACTCCTTCGTCTTCGGGCCGGTGGTTATCCAGCCGCTTCTCAGCGCGTCGGCCACCTCGTCGAGCTCCGCCTGCGTGATGTCGGGCGGTGAGAACGAAATGCGTTTCTGCTCAGTCACGATTGCTCCTTGGTACCCTGTAAACGGCGTGCGACCTGCGTGATCGCACGCAATCGGCGTATGCAAGCTCCCTATTTTGACGCGCTCCGCCCGCTTTGGCGAGTCGTTCGACAGAAATCACAGCAACGTGCGCAGCAAATCCACGATCTCGCGGTACGCGCGGGGTTGGTCGAACTCCTTTTCGGCGACGGCACGCGCCTTCGAGCCCATGATCTTGCGCAGCGACGCGTGACCTGCGAGCTTCGCGATGGCGTCGGCCAGCGCCTGCGCGTCTTCCGCTTCGACGTTCGCTCCGAAGCCGTCGGCGGTCACCTTCGCGCGGAACTCGGGGCTCGAGCCTGTGTTGATCATGGGATTCCCGCTGGCCAGGTAGTCGCCGATTTTCGTGACGATGCTCTGCGCCGCCGATTTGACGAGCGAGTTCACCGTGATGTCCGATGCGCACAAGTACGCCGCCATCAGCTCGTAGGCCGTGTAGCCCAGAAAATCCACGGGGGCGTTCAGCTGCACGGCCAGCGCTTCGAGCTTCTCGCGATCGGGACCATCGCCCAGCACCTTCACGCGCACGGGGGGTAGCGCAGGCGGCAGTTCGTCGTCCTTCGATGCGGCGCGCACGAGGCGCCCGCGCTCGAGCAGCGCGGCGGCTTCGACGAGGGTCGCCACGTCATAGCTGGCGCCGAGCGTTCCGGCGTAGACGACCCACAGCTCGCCTTCCGGTTTGCGTACTGCGGGCGCGTTGATTCGGGCGCCCTCGTCGAACGCCGCCAAGTCGTTGCCCACGTACACGGTTGCCTTCGGGTAGGGCTTCGCGCGATCCTTCGCCGGACGCGCTGCGTATTCGTCAGAGGTTCCGACGGCAGCTGACAGCAGCTGATAGACGCGCTTAGCATCGCGCGAGAAGGGGTAGAAGGCCACGTCGCTGACCACGGGCACGTCCACCACCATGCGCATGGCCTCGGGCCATAGGTCGTTGATGTCGGCGACGAAGGGGATGCCCTGCTTGTCGGCCTCTTCGGCGCATACGCGCGCGACGTCGTTCGGCGGAATCTCCGCGTAGACGAGGTCGTAGGTGCCCGCCGTGCGCTCGAAATGCTCGCGCAAATTCTTCGCCGCCACGCGATGGCTGCGAATGCGCGTGAGATCGAGGTTCTTCGTGTAGCCGGGCTCGTCGATGAACACTACGTTGTAGGGAAGGTTTCGGTAGCATGCTTTCGACGTGTCGCGATGCGCCTTGTCCCAATGCTGGAACGATGACGTGATGAGGTCGACTTCGAAGCCCTCGCGCGCGAGCAGCTCCGACAGGAAGCGAAAGCGCGTGTAGCCGCGCGTCTCGTCGCCCAGCTTCACTCCCATCGTGACGACGGCGAGGCGCTTGGGCTTGCGGGTTTGGTATCGATTGATTTCCATAGCAAGCCAGTATACCAACTTATAGAGCCTTCATGCCCGACGGCCCGCGCGAAAACAGGCGCGAGCCGTCGGGACCGCGACAGCTTCCTTCCGTTGCTACCCTTCCTCGTCCTTCTTCGCCACGAGGACGGGGATCTCGGCGGAGCGCAGGACGCCGTAGCTGACGCTGCCCAGCATGCCGCGCAGCACGCCGAGGCCGCGCGAGCCCATGACGATGAGGTCGCAGCCGTGCTCCTTCGCGAAGTCGTTGATGCCGTCGACGGGCGACGGCGCGTTGACGGCGGCGATGTCCACGTCGTTGAGCATGCCGTCGAGCAGCCCTCCGATGGCCTGCTTCATGTCGTCCTTCTCGCGGTCGAGCGCCGCCTCGACGAGCTTCTTGTACAGGTCGGGCTGGATGACCAGCGGCGGCGCGCTCTCGTACGGGTTCGCGTCGAGACCTAGCGCAGGCGGGATGTCGGAGACGAACACGACCCCGATGACGTGCAGCTTGATGGCGGGATCCTCCTCCGCCAGGCCCTTGGCCAGGGTCAATGCATGCAATGCGTGGTCGGATTTGTCGAACGGCACGAGGATGTTGGTGAACTTCATGGTATACCTCCTGATCGTCGCTGATCGGATGGATAAAGTATAGCACGCGGCGCGCAGCGCGGCGAAGCGGCAAGGTTCTGGCGACGGACCGTCACCATCGTCCCTCTCGCGAAACGCAACCGAAACACCGGCGAGTATAATGGTGGTTCGAGAGAGAAAGGATCGTCCGATGACCGTGACCCCCGAGCAAGACTTCGTCCTGAAAACCATCAAGAGCCGCGACGTCCATTTCGTGCGCTTCTGGTTCACCGACGTGCTGGGGCGCATGAAGTCGTTCGCGGTCATCCCGAGCGAGCTGGAGGACGCCTTCGCCGACGGCATGGGCTTCGACGGCAGCTGCATCGAGGGCTTCTGCCGCACGCAGGAGTCCGACATGCTGGCGTTCCCCGATGCCTCCACGTTCCAGGTGCTGCCCTGGCGGCCGGAGTCCAACGCGGTGGCGCGCATGTTCTGCGGCCTGCGCACGCCCGACGGCACGCCGTTCGAGGGCGACCCGCGTCAGGTGCTGGCCCGCACGGTGGAGAAGGCGCAGGAGATGGGGTATGCGTTCAACGTCGGCCCCGAGCTGGAGTTCTACTACTTCAAGGACGCTGAGGGCACCGAGGTGCTCGACCGCGGCGGCTACTTCGACCTGACCAGCCTCGACTACGCTTCCGACCTGCGGCGCGACACCGTGCTCACGCTGGAGAAGATGGGCATCCCCGTGGAATACTCGCATCATGAGAACGGCCCGTCGCAGCATGAGATCGACCTGCGCTTCACCGACGCGCTGTCCATGGCCGACGCGGTGATGACGTACAAGCTGGTCGTCAAGGAGATCGCCATGAAGCACGGTGTGTACGCGTCGTTCATGCCCAAACCCATGGCGGGCGAGCCGGGCAGCGGCATGCACGTGCACCAGAGCCTTTACGACCTCGACGGCAACAACGCCTTCTACGATCCGGACGATCCCCAGGGCTACCGTCTGTCGAAAGTGGCCAAACGCTACCTGGCGGGCCTGCTCAAGTACGCGCCCGAGTTCTGCGCCATCACGAACCAGCACGTGAACTCGTACAAGCGCCTCATCGCCGGCGGCGAGGCGCCTATCTACCTGTCGTGGGCTCGCTCGAACCGCTCCACGCTCGTGCGCGTGCCGGGCTACCGACCTGCGAGCGAGGGCGCGTGCCGCCTCGAGCTGCGCAGCCCCGACCCCAGCGCGAACCCCTACCTTGCCTTCGCCGTCATGCTGGCGGCGGGCCTCGCGGGCATCGAAGAGGAGCTGGAGCTGCAGGAGCCCAACGAGGACCAGGATCTGTTCATGCTGTCGCGCCAGGATCTGCGCCAGCAGGGCATCGCCACGCTTCCCGAGAGCCTGGGCGAGGCGGTGGAGCTGTTCGCGGAATCCGAGCTGATGCGCGCCACGCTGGGCGATCACATCCATTCGTACCTTGTGGCCGCGAAACGCGCCGAGTGGAACGACTACCAGGGGTACGTGTCGCAATGGGAGCGCGACCGCTATCTCGCGGTGCTGTGACGTGCGAAAGGAGGGGGCATGCAGCGCAAGCAGGTGATATTCGTCGCCGACAGCCTCGACAACGCGCATAAGTTCCAGCAGGTGCTGTCGAGCCTGGACGTGGACGTGGCAGCGGGATCCTCCGCCCAGTTCAAGAAGCTGCTCGGGCGCCATCCCGCATGCGATCTCGTCGTATACGAGGCGCGTGGCGGCGCCTCGGAGGACGTGGCCGGCATCGAGGCGCTGCTGCTCGAGGACGGAACGGCATCGCTCCTGGTCATCGTGGGGGAGGGCCAGCTCGCGCGCTTTCGTCTGCCGGTGCAGGTGAAGAGCGACTTCGTGATGCGAAACGCCTCGCCCGAGGAGTGCGCGGCGCGCATCCGCCAGCTGCTGTGGCCCGGCAACGAGGCCGCCACGTCCGACTGCCTCGTCGTGGAGAACATGACGGTGAACCTGGCAACCTACCAGGTCACCGTGGCCGGCGAGCCGCTCGACCTCACCTACCTCGAGTACGCGCTGCTGGCCTTCCTCGTCACGCACCCCTCGCGCACGTACTCGCGCGACGCGCTGCTGCGCCGCGTGTGGGGCTTCGACTACTACGGCGGCTCGCGCACGGTGGACGTCCACGTCCGCCGTATCCGTGCGAAGCTGGGCCCCGAACTGGCTCAGCACCTGGAAACCGTCCGCGGCGTCGGCTACCTCTGGAGCGCATAGGTCGAGCAGTCCGCCACCCGCCCAAACCTCCCAACAAGAACCTCCTCCACCAAGGTAGCATGAGAGCGTTGCCGCCTCGCAGGTCGTCCCCGCCAGGCGCAGCCGCCTCGCAATATGGTGCTTTCAAGGAGATGCCGGCAGCTTCGGAGGCTGTGCGGTGCTCACCAAGCGAGTTCCGCACGAGCCGAAACGCCCTGTGGGCGTTTCGTGCGAGCAGGACTGCCGAGCGACTGAGCATCGCACAGCCCCCGAAGCGGACAACGCATATGCGCTATACTGAACCCCCGAAAACACCACCCGACGGAGGACAGCCCATGCCGAAGAAGATCGCCGTCATCGACGGCAACTCGCTTATGCACCGCGCCTACCATGCCGTGCCCCAAACCATGAACGCCCCCGACGGGCGCCCCACCAACGCCGTGTTCGGCTTCATCGCCATGCTTCTCAAGTTCATCGACATCGCAAGCCCCGACGCTCTCATCTGCGCGTTCGATGCGGGCCGCCCCGCGTTTCGCATGGAAGCGCTCGAGCAGTACAAGTCCCAGCGCCCTCCCATGGACGACGACCTCAAGGTGCAGTTCCCCATCATCGAGGAGCTGTTGGAGGCCATGAACGTGCCCGTGGTGCGCATCAAGGGCTGGGAGGGCGACGACGTGCTGGGCACCATCGCCGCGCGCGACGAGGAGCTGGGCTACGAGACGCTGCTGGTGACGGGCGACAAGGACGCCTACCAGCTGGCCACCGACATGACGCGCATCGTCACCACGAAGAAGGGCATCACCGACGTGGCCATCTACGGCCCGGCCGAGGTGCTCGAGCGTTACGGCGTGCGCCCCGACCAGTTCATCGACTTCCTCGGCCTCAAGGGCGACTCGTCCGACAACATCCCCGGCGTGCCCGGCATCGGCGACAAGACCGCGGCGAAGCTGCTGCAGACCTACGGCAGCCTGGAGGGCATCTACGAGCATGTGGACGACCTCAAGGGCAAGCAGAAAGAGAAGATCGTCGACAACAAGGACATGGCATTCTTGAGCCGCGACGTGGCCACCATCGTGCGCGACCTCGACTTCCCGCTCGACCTCGAAGCATGCTCGTTCCCCTCGTTCGATTCGGAAAAGGTGACCGAAGCGTTCAAGGGCGTGCAGTTCAACGCGCACCTCGGCCGCGTGCTCAAGCTCGTGGGCAAGGAGCTGGAGAAGAAAGCGGCTCCGCTTGCGGTGGAGCCGGTGGTCTCGGGGTCAGAGGCGCACGCGCTCGTGGACGCGGCCGTCGCGCGCGGCGAGACGGTGGGCGTGGCGTTCATCGAGCCCGAGCAGGTGTCGCTGTTCAACGCGGGGCTCCATTGCGCGGTGAACACGAGCGAGGGCACGGCGCTGTTCGAGGACGACGAGGGCCGCGAGGCGTTCGCGCGCATCGTGCGCGCCGGCTCGTTCGCCGCCCTCGACGTCAAGCGCGAGGTACATCGCGTCTATCCCGCCGACACGGCCAAGATCGCGCTTGTGGAGGATGCCGAGCTCATGAGCATGCGCGCGTTCGACCTGGGACTGGCGGGCTACGTGCTGAACTCGTCGGTGTCCGAGTACTCCTACGACGCGCTGCTCGACGCCTACTGCGGCGGCGTGCTGCCCGAGGCCAAGGACGAGGCCGGCAGTGCGGCCGCGCAAGCCGCGGCGGCCCGCATGCTGGTGAAGCCGCTCACCGACGCGCTCGGGCGCGACGAGAGCAAGCGCGCCTACTTCGACATCGATCTGCCGCTCGTGGCGGTGCTCGCCATCGTCGAGCGAACGGGCGCCGCGGTGGATTGCGACCGTCTGGCCGAGCTGGGAGCGACGACGCAGGCCGAGCTCGATGAGCTGCGCGCGCGCATCATCGAGATCGCGGGGGAGGAGTTCAACCTCGACAGTCCCAAGCAGCTCGGGCACATCCTATTCGAGGTGCTGGGCCTGCGCACGCTCAAGAAGAACCAGCGCGGCTACTCCACCGACGCCGCCGTGCTCAAGGAGCTGTCGAACGACCACGAGATGCCGGCGCTCGTCCTGCGCTACCGCGAGCTCGCGAAGATCAAGTCCACCTACATCGACGCCCTGCCGCGCATGCGCGCCGACGACGGGCGCGTGCACACGTGCTTCAACGAGACCGTGACCACGACGGGCCGCCTCTCGTCGTCGGAGCCGAACCTGCAGAACATCCCCGTGCGCACCGAGTTCGGCCGCCAGATCCGCGAGTGCTTCGTGCCGCTGGAGAAGGGCCACAAGTTCCTGTCGGCCGACTATTCGCAGATCGAGCTGCGCCTGCTCGCTCACCTGTCGAACGACGAGCACCTCGTGGCCGCGTTCTGCTCCGGCGCCGACTTCCACGCCGCCACGGCCAGCCGCGTGTTCGGCCTGCCCGTGGAGGACGTGACGCCCGAGCTGCGCAGCCGCGCGAAGGCCGTGAACTTCGGCATCGTGTACGGCCAGCAGGCGTTCGGCCTGTCGCAGAGCCTGGGCATCCCGTTCGGCGAGGCCAAGGAGATGATCGAGCGCTACTTCGAGGCCTACCCCGGCGTGCGCGCCTACCTCGACCGCACCATCGCCGAAGCGAAGGAGAAGGGCTATGCCGAGACGATGTTCGGCCGCAAGCGCCATATCCCCGAGCTCAAGGCCGCGAACGCCACGCAGCGCGGCTTCGGCGAGCGCACGGCCATGAACCACCCCATGCAGGGCAGCGCGGCCGACATCATCAAGCTGGCCATGACCGAGGTGCAGCGCCGCATCATGGAGCGCGGCTTCGAGGCGAAGCTGCTGTTGCAGGTGCACGACGAGCTGGACTTCAGCGTGCCGGAAGGCGAGATCGAGGAGCTGTCGGCCATCGTGAAAGACGTGATGGAGCACATCGTGGATCTGCGCGTGCCTCTCGACGTCGACGTCTCCTATGCCGATAACTGGGCGGAAGCGCACTGAGGTTACGTCGACTCGGCGGCCGACGCTCAGAAGCCGCATCATTGGTCGCTGATTTTGCTGGACTTGTGATGTGTAAAAAAATCACACCACGCCGCCGCGTGTGGCTAGAGTATCTGCTATCATATAAACGTTGTGCTCTGTGGAGGCACAGCGTAGGAAGAGTGCGATGATACGCGTGGATCGTGCATAAGATCACATTGACTTGCTACGGTCACGCTGGTAAGCTATCGCCTTGCGTTTATTCATATCAAGGAGACACTCATGTACGCAATTGTAAAAACGGGCGGCAAGCAGTACAAGGTCGCACCCGGCGACAAGCTGAACATCGAGAAGCTTGACGCCGCCGTGGGCGACAAGGTCGAGCTGGAAGCCATCTGCGTCGTCGACGGCGCCAAGGTGGAAGCCGACCCCGCGAAAGCGGCCGCAACGAAGGTCACCGCCATCATCCTCGAGCAGTTCAAGGGTGAGAAGCAGCTGGTCTTCAAGTTCAAGAAGCGCAAGAACTACAAGAAGCTGCGCGGCCATCGCCAGCAGCTCACGCGCGTCCAGATCGAGTCCGTCGGCTCGGCCAAGGCTGAGAAGCCGGCCGTCAAGAAGGCTGCGAAGAAGGACGATGCCGAGAAGAAGCCGGCTCCTGCTAAGGCCGCCGACAAGCCCGCGTCCGAAGACGCCGAGTAAGCATAAGGAGGGAATACCATGGCACACAAGAAAGGTCTCGGTTCCAGCCGTAACGGCCGCGATTCCCGCGCACAGCGTCTCGGCGTGAAGATGTTCGCCGGCCAGGCTGTGAAGACGGGCAACGTCATCGTCCGCCAGCGCGGCACGCACATCCATCCGGGCGAGAACGTCGGTCGCGGCAAGGACGACACCCTGTTCGCCCTGTGCGACGGCAAGCTGGAGTTCACGAAGGGCGCCAAGCACAAGGTGCACGTGCGTCGCGAGGCGTAAGGTTCCGCCTGCCCACGACTGCGTGACGTTATCTGTTTTCGCATGCCCCCTGCTCGTCAGGGGGCATTTTTCATATACAATCCGAGTTGTCGTGTTCAAGCGAGCAACCCGTTGCGCCCCTCGAGGCGCGGATCGAAATAGAGGTACCACCCGTGTTCATCGATAAAGTACGCATCCATGTCAAAGGCGGCAACGGCGGTGCCGGCTGCATGTCATTTCGCCGCGAGGCTCATGTGCCGAAGGGCGGTCCGGACGGCGGCGATGGCGGTCACGGCGGCAACGTTGTGGTCGAGGCCGATGCCAGCCTGTCCTCGCTCATCGAATACCGCTTCAAACACCATTTCAAAGCCGAGCGCGGCACGCACGGCAAGGGCTCGCGCATGCACGGAGCCACCGGCGAGGACCTTGTGCTCAAGGTGCCGATGGGCACGGTCGTCCACGAGTATTTCGAAGAATCGAAGGAAGTGGGCGAGCTCATCGCCGACCTCACGCACGACGGCGAACGCGTCACCGTGGCCGAGGGCGGCATGGGCGGCCGCGGCAACATCCACTTCGTGACGCCGACCCGACGCGCGCCCGCGTTCGCCGAGCTGGGCGAGCCGTCGCAGGAGCGCTGGATCGAGCTGGAGATGAAGCTCATGGCCGACGCGGCTCTCGTGGGCATGCCGTCGGCGGGCAAGTCGTCGCTCATCGCTAAGATGAGCGCGGCGCGGCCGAAGATCGCCGACTACCCGTTCACCACGCTCGTGCCGAACCTCGGCGTGGCGCGTTCGGGGGACTACAGCTTCGTCGTGGCCGACATCCCCGGCCTCATCGAGGGCGCGCACGAAGGGCGCGGTCTGGGACACGAGTTCCTGCGCCACATCGAGCGCACGGCGCTCATCGTGCACGTGGTGGACCTGACGGGCGACTACGAGGGACGCGATCCGCTGGAGGATTACGATATCATCAACCGCGAGCTGGCGCTGTACGCCGACGAGCTGGCGGCGCGCCCGCGCATCGTGGTGGCGAACAAGATCGACGTGCCCGGCGCGGAGGAGGTTGCCGACCGGCTGGCCGAGCGCGTGCGCGAGGACTCGATCGCGGCAGCGGGCGGCGACGAGTTCGCCCCGAGCCCCGTCGATCCGAAGCTCTACCGCATCAGCGCGCTCACGGGCGAGGGCGTCGACGGCCTCAAGGCCGCCATCGCGACCAAGGTGCACGAGCTGCGCGAGGAGCTGCGCGCGCTTTCGGAGGCCGACGTGCAGTACGAGCACGTGTGGGAGCACAAGCGCGAGGAACGCGACAAGCAGTTCAAGGTCGTGCCGCTCGGCGGCGGGGTGTTCCGCGTCGAGGGCCCGCAGGTGGAGCGCATGGTGGTGCAGACCGACTGGGAGAACGAAGAAGCCATCGCGTTTTTGCAGCACCGCCTCAAGCGCCTCGGCGTGGAGAAGGCGCTTGAGAAGGCGGGCGCCGTGGACGGCGACGAGATCCGCATTGTCGGCCGAGCGTTCGAATTCGAGTCGGTTCGCACGGCGGAGGATCTGTTCAAGGAGCTCGACCTGTGATGAAGCCGGCTGGATGCGCGCATGCCGCCGATCATGGCAAGCGCCTCGTGATAAAAATCGGGTCGTCCACGCTCACCACGTCGGAGAGCAAGATCGACTACGCCTACCTCGCGGAGGTGACCGACCAGGTCGCGCGCGTGCGCGCCGCCGGTTGGCGCCCCATCGTCGTCACCTCGGCCGCTATCGCCTGCGGCCTCGAGCGCTTAAGCATCGAGAAGCGCCCGCACGACATGCCCAGCCTGCAGGCGGCCGCCTCGGTGGGGCAGAGCGCGCTTTCCACGGCGTACGCCGAGGCGTTCGCGCGCCACGGCATCGTGACGTCCACGGTGCTGCTGACGCGCCGCGACACGGCCGACCGCCGGGCGTACCTGCACGCGCGCGACACGTTCGACCGCCTGCTGGAGCTGGGGGTGGTGCCCATCGTGAACGAGAACGACACCATCTCGGTCGAGCAGATCCGCTTCGGCGACAACGATACGCTGGCAGCGCTCGTGGCATGCCTCGTGGAAGCCGACCTCATGGTCATCCTCTCGGACATCGAGGGGCTCTACGATGCCAACCCGCATCACCATCCCGACGCGAACCTCATCGGCCGCGTTGAGGCCATTGGCCCCGAGATCATGGCCGTGGCGGGCGAAGCCGGCACCACGGTGGGCTCGGGCGGCATGATCACGAAGATCAAGGCCGCGCGCGTGCTCATGGTGGCCGGCATCCCGCTCGTGGTGTGCGACGGTCATCGTGCGGAGGCCATCGTGGACGCGGCGGCGGGCGAGGACGTGGGCACACTGTTCGTGGCTGCGAAGAAGCCGCACGAGATCACGCCCAAGAAGCTGTGGATCGCGCTCGGCGATGCCGCGCGCGGCGCGCTCGCTGTGGACGACGGCGCGAAGGCGGCGCTCATCGAGCGCGGCAGCTCGCTTCTGTCGGTGGGCGTGCGCTCGGTGGAAGGGCGCTTCGAGGCGAACGACATCGTCGACATCAAGGATGCGACGGGGCATCTGTTCGCGCGCGGCAAGGTGGCGTTCGCTAGCGACGAGGCGGCGTTGGCCATCGGGCGCACCCGCGCGGAGCTGCAGGCGAACCGCCTGCTGGCAAGCTTGGCCGACAAGCCGCTCGTCCATCGCGACGAGTTGGTCGTCTTCGAATAGGGGGGAACCATGGAACGGGAAACGGTGCGGGACCAGGTGCGGCGCATCGCCGAGGAGGCGCGCGCGGCGAGCGGGGCGCTCGCGCAGACGAGCGCAGACGAGCGCAACGGCGCGCTGGCCTCCATGGCGGCGGCGTTGCGCTCGCATGCGGCCGCCATCGTCGAGGCGAACGGCTGCGACATGGACGCGGCGCGCAAGGCCGGCACGAAAGAAGGCCTCCTCGACCGCCTCATGCTCGACGAGGACCGCGTCGAAGCCATGGCGGCCGCGCTCGAGGACCTCGTCGCTCTTCCCGACCCGTTGGGGGCGGTGCAGCAAAAGCGCACGTTGGAAAGCGGCATCGAGCTTCAGCGCGTGAGCGTGCCTCTGGGGGTGGTGGCCGTCGTGTACGAGGCGCGCCCGAACGTGACGGCCGATGCGGCCGGCATCTGCCTGAAGTCGGGCAACGCGGCGGTGCTGCGCGGCGGCAGCATGGCGGCGGCCTCGAACGAGGTGATCGCACGCGTGCTGCACGAGGCGGCGGTGGAGGCGGGCATGCCCCGCGGCTGCATCGGCGCCGTCACATTGGCCGACCGCGCGGCGGCCGACGAGCTCATGCAGCTGCACGGCGTGGTGGACGTGCTCATACCGCGCGGCGGAGCGGGCCTCATCCGCCACTGCGTGGAGACGTCGAAGGTGCCGGTCATCGAGACGGGCACGGGCAACTGCCACGTGTACGTGCACGAGAGCGCCGACTACGATAAGGCGCGCGCCATCATCGTGAACGCGAAATGCCGCCGCCTCGGCGTGTGCAACGCCGCCGAGACGCTGCTCGTGGACGAGGCCGCCGCCGAGGGCTTCCTGCCCGCGGCGCTCGCCGAGCTGGCCGCGCGCGGCGTGACGCTGCACGCCGACGAGCGCGCGGCCGCCGTTGCCGCGGCCGGCGGCACGCCCACGGTGCCCGCCGGGGAAGCCGACTGGGAGACCGAGTACCTTGCGGCCGACCTGGCCGTGCGCGTGGTCGGCGGCGTCGACGAGGCCATCGGCCACGTGAACCGCTACGGCACCAAGCATTCCGAGGCGATCGTCGCCGAGGACGAGGCCGCTGTCGAGGCGTTCCTCGCGCGCGTCGACGCGGCCGCCGTGTACGCGAACGCGTCGACGGCGTTCACCGACGGAGCCGAGTTCGGTCTGGGCGCCGAGATCGGCATCTCGACGCAGAAGCTGCATGCGCGCGGCCCGTTCGCGCTCGATGCGCTCACCTCGTACAAGTACGTGCTGCGCGGATCCGGGCAGGTGCGCGCGTAGTGGGACGCATCTGCGATCATTTCGACGACCTGGGACGGGACGGCGGACGCGCGCGCCTCGGCATCATGGGCGGCACGTTCGACCCCATCCATATCGGGCACCTCGCGTGCGCCGAGCAAGCGCGCGAGGCCTACGACCTCGACGGCGTGGTGTTCGTGCCCGCCGGCAACCCCGTGTTCAAGAAGGACCGCCCCGTCACGCCGGCTGCCGAGCGTCTGGAGATGTGCCGCATCGCCACGCGCAGCAACCCGGCGTTCGACGTGAGCGCCATCGAGATCGAGCGCGGCGGCGACACCTACACCGTGGACACGCTACGCCAGCTGCGCGCGCATTACCCCGATAACGTGGAGCTGCGCTTCATTACGGGCGCCGATGCCGTGTACCATATCGTGCAGTGGCGCGAGAGCGCGGCCATCGCCGACCTCGCCCGCCTCATCGCGGTCACGCGCCCCGGCTACGCGCTGTCGGAGGAGCGGCGGGCGTTCATCGCCGAGCACGGCAACTTCGCCATCGACTACCTCGAGGTGACGGCGTTGGCCATCTCGTCCAGCGACCTGCGCCGACGCGTAGCGGCGGGGAAGTCGATCCGTTATTTGACGATGCAGGGCGTGCTCGACTATATTCAAGAGCGAGGCCTGTACCGAGCCGATCCCCATCACGAAGGAGGCGTGCGATGAGCGAGGACGTGCTTTCGGATGCGTTCTTCGATGCGCGCGAGCGCGATCTGAAGAAACGGTTGAAGCCCAAGCGGTTCGAGCATGCGCGAGGCGTGTCGAAGACGGCCGCGTCGTTGGCCGAGACGTACGGCGTCGACGTGCGCAAGGCGCGCTTGGCCGGCCTGCTGCACGATTGGGACAAGGAGTACGGCGACGACGAGATCCGCGAGCGCGCTCGCGCGCTGGGCGTGGACGTGGACCCGTACGTGCTGGACACGATGCCGCGTCTGCTGCACGGCCCCACGGCCGCGGCCGAGCTCGTGCGCGCGTACCCCGACCTGTCCGCCGACGTGGTCCAGGCCATCGCTCGGCACACGGCCGCGGCGGTGGGCATGAGCGATCTGGACATGATCATATACATCGCCGACGCCATCGAGCCCAGCCGCGACTTCGACGGCCTCGACGAGCTGCGCGCCGCCATCGGCGCGGTGCCGCTCGAAGAGCTCTTCATGATGACGTTCAACCATATCCTGCTGACGCTCGTGGAGCGCCGGCGACGCCTGCACCCGGCAACCGTCGAGGTGTGGAACCATTACGTGGCCCGATCGCGCGACGCGAAGGCCGAGAAAGGAACAGCGTGAGCACAACGACGACCGAGAAGACTTCGAGGGAATGCGCCCTCATCGCGGCCTGCGCGGCCGACGAGAAGAAGGCCACCGACATCATGGTGCAGGAGGTGCGCGACCTCATCGGCGTGACGGACTACTTCGTCATCGCCACGGCCTCCAACAACCGTCAGGTGGAGGCCATCATCGACGAGATCGAGGATGCGGTGCGCACGAAGGCGCAGATGAAGCCCCTGCATCGCGAGGGCACGCAGGACGGCACGTGGTCGCTTCTGGACTACGGCAGCTTCGTCGTGCACGTGTTCCAGCCCGAGACGCGCGAGTACTATCGCCTCGAGGCGCTGTGGAACGACGCGCCCGTCATCGACCTCGCCGCCGAAGCGGGCCTTACCGACATCGAGTACTCCGACCGCATCGCCAAGATGCTGGGCAAGGAGTAGCTTTCGCGCATCGCCGCTTTGATGCGTCCTGCGCCGCCGCCTTCCGCGGCGGCGTTTTTTTGTTTCGTCAACCTTCCGCTTGCTCGGCGCGCAAGGCTTTCGGCAGCGGGACGGCGGCGCCGAGGGCCGCGGCGGCCAGCATGACGACGATGCCCTTCACGGGGAAGCAGAGGAACAGCAGCAGCACGGTCATGAGCGGCTGGCGCATGACGCCTCCCACGAGCGCGGCCGTGCTTGCGCACAGGCAGAACACGGGGTCGGCGCCGGTGAGCATGGCCATGCCGTAGCCGATGGAGATGCCGGCGAAGATGACGGGGAAGAAGTGGCCGCCGCGCCAGCCGAAGCGGATGCACAAAGGCGTGACGAGCACCTTGCCGAAGCCCGTGGCCAAAAGCGCGAACGCCGTCATGGTGCCCCAGACCTCTCCCAGCTGCTCGGCCTGCGTCTCGCCGGCGAACATCGTGAACGGCAAGGCGATGCCCATGAGCGCCAGCACGAGCCCGGCGATGAGCGCCTTTGCCACGGGACGCTCTCCCATGCGTTCGGACAGGCGCTCGAACAGGCCGTCGAACGCACAGAACAGCCAACCGCCTGCCGCGCCCACCAGCGCGAGCGGCACGAGCCACAGAAGCTCGGTCGCTCCCACGTGGATGTCGGTGAAACGAGGCAGCGACAGCCCGCCGCCGAACAGCGCGCCCAGTCCGAGGAAAGCCGCCAGCGCACCAGCGATGGCGCACAGGTACACGACGATCTTCGACGACTTCGGCAGCGTGATGGCTGCCTGCGCGCCCTTCGCCTCGTCGCCGTCGTCGTACAGCGGCGCGGCGAACCCGAAGAGGGGCGCGGTGAAGATGGCCGACAGCGCCGCCATGGTGCCGACCGACGTGAGCTGCTGGAAGTCCGAGCCGAAGCGCTTCATGCGATCGCCCACCCACGTGCAGATGCCCGCGACCGCCCCGGTGAGGCCCGCCTCGGGGCCTACCGACCCGCCGAAGAACAGGGGCAGCAGCGCGGAAACGGACATGACGCCCAGCTTGTCGTAGTCGTAGCGGCCGTCGCGCTTCACCTTCGCCATCACCTGGTTCAAGTCTTCGGGATACGATCCGAACTTCTTGGCGAACAGCCCGATGACCAGGCCGCCCACCAGGCAGGCGGCCAAGGGGAAGTACGGGCCGAAATGCGCGGGCAGCCGGTCCCAGATGAACGTGATGCCCAGGTTCATGGCGAACAAGAGCAGCCACACGAACGCGCCGGCG
Source organism: Eggerthella sp. BIOML-A4 (assembly GCF_009875575.1). NCBI lineage: Bacteria > Bacillati > Actinomycetota > Coriobacteriia > Eggerthellales > Eggerthellaceae > Eggerthella > Eggerthella sp. BIOML-A4. Next base: position 79,824 of record NZ_WWRX01000004.1, read on the forward strand.
ATGGCGCCGGTCACGATCACCGAAGCGACGAACAGCGTTCGGTTGGCAAGCTGAGCCCCTTTCATGTCGCCCTCTTCCTAACAGGAGACGAGGTCGCGGGCGGCGGGCAACCCGTAGGCGCCCTCGGCCTGCTCGACCGCACGCACGACGGCTCCCTGCATGGCCTCGGTGGCAAGGATGGCGAACGTATCGTAGTCGGCTTCCACCTCGCCGGATGCGAACGTGAACACGGTGTCGCCGTCGCCGGAAGTGTGCACGGGCTTGATGGCGCGCGCGTAGGCGTCGTGGACGGTCGAAGAAGCCTTCGTCGCCTGCGCCTTCGTCAGACGCGCGTTCGTCAGCACGACGCCGATGGTGGTGTTGGCGCACGGACCTGCGGCGGGGTCGGCTTCCTGCTCCGCATGCGCGGCCGCCTGCTGCGCGAGGACGCCGAACGCCTCGAGGGGATCCATGACGCGCCCTTCTCCGTCGCGGCAGCCGGCGATCCAGGCACCGTCCGCGCTGCGCACGTTGCCGAGCGCGTTCACCGCCACGACGGCGCACGCCGTGAGCTCGCCCAGGCGCAATCCGCAGATTCCGAGCCCGGCTTTCATGGCGCGCTCGCCGCCGAGGAGCTTGCCCACCGATGCGCCGCATCCGGCGCCCACGTTGCCTTCGGCCAGCGGTTCCGCCGCCTCGCGCTCGAACGCCGCCCTCGCAGCAGCGCGCCCCATGGCGGCATCGGGATGGGCGTTCTGCCCGACCAGCAGATCGAACAGGCAGGCTCCCACGACGATGGGCACGCGGGCGCTCTCCACGGGAAAGCCGATGCCGCGTGCGGCCAGCTCGTCCATGACGCCGGTCGCGGCGGCCAGCCCGAAGGCGCTGCCGCCCGACAGGACCACGCCGTGCACGGCCTGGATCATGTTCTCGGGCTTGAGCAGATCGGTCTCTCGCGTGGCAGGACCGCCGCCGCGCACGTCGACGCCGCAGGTGGCCCCGTCAGGAGCTATGAAGACGGTGCAGCCGGTGCCCGCGCGGGCGTCCTCGGCGTGCGCGCAGAGGAATGCGGGCAAATCGGCGAGCGTTGCGGGTTGCAGCATGGCGTTCTCCCTAGCGACGGGGCGGATCGATTCGCTTATTGTACACCGCGGATCGCAGCGGAGTCGAACCGATGTCGGCTTGCGCGAAGCTGGTTTCGGTAGTAAGGTCGATTCCTCTCTCGCTACGCACTCCCCTCGAAGAAGGGAGTGGATCATATGCCGGAATTCCTCAAGAAGGCGTCGTGCCGAGGCCGTCGTCCGCTGCATCTCGTCCCGCGGCGCCAGATACCTCGCCCCAACCTCATCGCTAAGCTTTTGCGCGAGCGGCACGTCGCGCGGTTCATCGTCGCGCCCGACGGCTTCGGCAAGACGGGTCTTGCGATGGAATACGCCGATACGGTGTTCTCGTTCGAGCATGTGGTCTGGCTCGACGGCCGCAGCCCGTGCTTCTTGCGCGATCTCGATCGCGGCGTCATAGCGCGCACGCTTTTGGAGGGCGACCCGCAGCCGTTCCTCGTCGTCATAGACGATGTGCCGCTGCTCGATCCTGAGCGCGCCGAGCTGTTATCCGACGAGCTCGATCTGCTGCTCGACCGCGATTGCGAGGTGATGGTGGCCTGCATGCCATCGCGCGACGCCTTCGCGCGTCATCGCGACCGCATCAAGCTCACGGCCGTCGATCTGCTGCTCACCGATGAGGAAGTGGACCTGCTCCGCACACCGGGGGAGCGCTCGAGCGATCCCGCATCGACGATTGCGCCCGCGTGCCGCGTCGCCACGTTCGTATGGGGGTCGGACGAGGAGCGCGCGGGGTTCTTGTCCGCCGTGCTTGGCGAGGAGCTTCCGGCCGACCTGCTGCTGCCGCTGTTCGTGATGGCGTCGCTGGGGAAGGGGACGTTCGAGGACGTGGCGGCGTTCGGCCCGTTCGGCCCCGATCAGGACGCGCTGCTCGCCGAGCAGTACCCCTATCTCGGCATCGACTCCCGCAGCGGCCGGTTCGAGGCCGCGCCGTTCGAGGTCGAAGCCCTCGCCGGCGCGTTTGCGCGTAAGCTGGGCGCGTTGGCCGATCGGTCGTTGTTCTCCGATGCGAGCACGCTCGTCGTGCGCTTGGGCGATGCGCTCGCGATGCGCGGCGAGCACGAACGGGCCTGCGATTTCGTACGTTTGCTGGCGTCGCGCGCCCCGCGAGCGTCCTGGCTCGCGAAACACGGGGCGGCGTTGCTCGAAGCCGCTTGCCTCGTGCCGGCCTGCGAGGTGCACCGCTCCTTATCGGGCGAGACGGCGGGGAAGGGCGCTCTGCTCAGCGCCCACGAGGCGGTTCGCCGCGCGCTTCTGGGGGATCGACAAGCGGCCTGCGTTGCCGCGCGCAAGGCGGTGCGCGACAGGAACGCGCCGTCCTCCGTGCGGATGACGGGCGCGTTGGTGCTCGCGCAATGCGCGGAAGCGGACGAGCGGCGGCGCGCCGACAAGCTCGTCGTGGCGCTGCTCGCGGCCGCGGGCATCGCGGATGCGGCCGAAGCGCCCCGTGAGGCCGTCTGCGCGAAGGCGCCGGAAGATCGGGGATGGCTCGCTGCGGGATGCGTGCATGCGCAGCTGCGGAAAGCGGGCTGCCCCGAGGCTGCTCGGGTATGGCTCGATTGGCACGACGACGGCGCGCGCGGGAGCTTCCTCAAGCAGTCGGCCGCCGAAGTGCTGCGTCAAGCTGCGGCGTCGGGAGCCGGCGAGGCCCGATCGATCGAGCTCGACCGTTTGGGCGCCTTCGTGCGCAAGGAGGTGTCCCAGGCGAGCCGCGGCACGCTCGGGCTCGGCGACGCTTTGGCCGGCATCGCCTACGAGCGGGCCTGCGAGCGCGGGGCGATCGCCGTTCCCGCGCTCGACGCGCAGGCGGCCCTCGCCGTCAGGCGCATAGAGATGCGCCTGTTCTCCCAGCGCAACGCGTGCGAGCGGCTGGAGCTGGAGCGATTGGAACGCGAGCGCGTATTCGTCGCCACCCATCCCGACGCATACCGTGAAGAGGGTCGCGCGACTCGCCTGCCGAAGCTGCCGTCCTCCGTGCCCGCGCTCACCGTCAACCTGTTCGGGGGCCTCGACGTGCTGATGGGGGATGAGCGGGTGGATCCGTCGCTGTTCAGCCGCCAGAAGGTCAAGACGCTGCTCGCCCTGCTCGTGCTGCACAACGGCCGCGAGTTCTCGCGCGACAAGCTGGTGGGTCTTCTGTGGCCCGACAGCGAGATCATGCACGGGCGCAAGAACTTCTACGGCATTTGGGCGATGCTGCGCCGCGCGCTGACGCTGCCGTCGGGCGAGTGCCCCTATCTCATTCGCCAGCAGCAGGGGTTGAGACTTGACGCGAGCCTGCTGACGAGCGATGTGGCGCAGCTCGAGGACGTGTGCCGCACGCTGCTGTTCGAGCGGCCCGGATACGGCGGCTGGGCGCAGGTGTACTCGCAGGTCAACGATCGCTTCTCGGACGATCTTCTGCCCAGCGAGAACGGCAACGACGCCCTCGCGTCGCTGCGCGTGGACTACCGCAACCGCCTCGTGGACGCGCTGGTGGCCGCCTCGACGCGCCTCGTCGCTGCAGGCGAGGCCCAGGAGGGACTCTGGTTCGCCCGTGCGGCGCTCCAGCGCGACCGCTCGCGCGAAGACGCCTACATCTGCCTCATGCAGGCCCAGCTGGCCGCGGGGCAGCGTACGGCCGCTCTCGAGACCTACTTTGCCTGCCGCCGCTTCCTCACCGACGAGCTGGGTATCGACCCCTCCCTCGAAACGATGCGCCTCTATCGCAGCATCATCGAAACCGAAACCGATTTCGAGTGACGGACGGGGAACGGAATAACGAGCATAGATTGCGAAAAAGGTATATTATGGATATAATTACTATATCTTTAGGTTCAATACTGACGTTCGAATGCGATCCGAAGAAGAGCGTGGCGAACCTTCAGAAGCACGGTATCGACTTCGATGAGGCGCAGCAGCTTTGGGAGGGCATCTACATCAAGGCTCCTGCGCGGAAAAGAGGAGAGCGACGATATGCGGTGGTCGGCGTCCTGCGCGGAGTCCATTGGACGGCGATCGCGACCGATAGGGGCGACCGCATTCGAATCATCTCGGTAAGGCGAGCGACGGAACAAGAGAGGATTCGCTATGAGCAACGAAAAGATAACCTCTGAGAATCTCGAAGAGCTGTTCGACGAAGGCTGCGACGTGACCGGGTTCTTCGATTTCGATTCCGCGGTGGTGGTCGAGGGGAGAACCGAGACGAAGCGCGTCAACGTCGACATGCCCATCTGGATGGTGGAGGCGCTCGACAAGGAAGCGAAGCGCGTGGGCATCGGGCGGCAGGCCGTGATCAAGATGTGGCTCGCCGAACGTCTCGACGAGGAGGCGCGCCGCAGCGCTTGAGCCGGCGGGCTGCGGCATGCGCGGCGGATCGGCGGCGCTTGCGTTCCCGATCCGCCGCTGCGCCTCGCGCCGCGCCTTGCGTGCCCTGTGAATTTCCTTTGAGGTCAGGCGCGATATGCTAGAGTAGCAAGTGCTGTATTCAAGTGAACAGGCGCGCATCGCCGCGCTGCAAGCCACGAAAAGGATGGCGCATACATGGCAGGATTTCTTTCCAAGCTCCTGACGCTTGGCGAGGGCAAGCAGCTCAAGCACTACGAAGCCACCGCGGCCAAGATCAACGGCCTCGAATCCGAGATGCAGGCGCGCTCTGACCAGGAGCTTCGCGCGCTCACCGCCGCGTTCCGCGAACGCGCCCAGAACGGAGAGGATCTCAAGAGCCTTCTGCCCGAAGCGTTCGCCGCCGTGCGCGAGGCCTCGGTGCGCACGCTGGGGCTGCGTCACTTCGACGTGCAGCTCATCGGCGGCATGGCTTTGAACGACGGCCAGATCGCCGAGATGAAGACCGGCGAGGGCAAGACGCTCGTCTCCACGCTGGCCGGCTACCTGAACGCCCTGCCCGGCAACAACGTGCACGTGGTCACCGTCAACGACTACCTGGCCCGTCGCGACAGCGAGTGGATGGGGCAGGTGTACCGCTTCCTCGGCATGGAGGTGGGCCTCATCCAGAACGGCATGCGCCCCGACAAGAAGATACCCGCCTACAAGGCGGATGTCACTTACGGCACGAACAGCGAGTTCGGCTTCGACTACCTGCGCGACAACATGGTGACGCGCGCAGAGGCCCGCGTGCAGCGCGGCCACCACTTCGCCATCGTCGACGAGGTGGACTCCATCCTCATCGACGAAGCCCGCACGCCGCTCATCATCTCGGGAGCGGGCACGCAGGCGGCCGAGACGTACAATAAGTTCGCGCGCGTCATGGTCGGCCTCGTGCCCGAGGCCGACTTCGACATGGACGAGGCGAAGAAGACCATCAACGCCACCGAGAGCGGCCTGGAGAAGATCGAGGCCATGCTCGGCATCGACGACATCTACGCCGACCCGTCCGGCCAGCTGCCGAACCACTTGCAGCAGGCGCTCAAGGCCCAGTTCCTGTTCCACCGCGACGTGGACTACGTCGTGGTGAACGGCGAGGTGAAGATCGTCGACGAGTTCACCGGCCGCATCATGGAAGGCCGCCGCTACTCCGAGGGCCTGCACCAGGCGCTCGAGGCGAAAGAGCGCGTGCTCGTGCGCGAGGAGAACCAGACGCTGGCCACCATCACGCTGCAGAACTACTTCCGCCTGTACGAGAAGCTCTCCGGCATGACCGGCACGGCCATGACCGAGGACGCCGAGTTCCGCGAGATCTACAAGCTGCCGGTCGTGGCCATCCCGCCGAACCGCCCAGTCGCCCGAAAGGACGAGGACGACCTCATCTACCGCACGGTGGAGGCGAAGTTCAACGCCGTGGCCGACGACGTGGCCGAGCGCAACAAGGCGGGCCAGCCCTGCCTCATCGGCACCGTGTCCATCGAGAGCTCCGAGAAGTTGTCGCGCCTGCTGGACAAGCGCGGCATCAAGCACGAGACCTTGAACGCGAAGAACCACGAGCGCGAGGCACACATCATCGCGCAGGCGGGCCGCGTGGGCGCCGTGACCATCGCCACGAACATGGCCGGCCGAGGCACCGACATCCTGTTGGGCGGCAACCCCGACGTGCTGGCCGACGACGTGCTGCGCGAGCGCGGGCTCGATCCGGACGCCGAACCTTTGACCGAGGACGGCGAGCCGAACCCGGCCCTTCCCACCGACGAGCAGCGCGCGGACGCGCTGGCCGAGGCGAAGCGCGTGTGCGCCGAGGAGCACGACCAGGTCATCGCGGCCGGCGGCCTCACCGTCATCGGCACCGAGCGCCACGAGTCGCGCCGTATCGACAATCAGCTGCGCGGCCGTGCCGGCCGTCAGGGCGACCCCGGCGTGACGCAGTTCTACCTGTCGCTCGAAGACGACCTCATGCGCCTGTTCGGCGGCAACCGCATGGACTCCATCGCCCGCATGATGGAGAAGACCGACATGCCCGAGGACATGCCCATCCAGGCCGGCATGGTGTCGAAGGCCATCGAAGGCGCCCAGCGCCAGGTGGAGAGCATGCACTTCGCCGCCCGTAAGAACGTCCTCGAGTACGACGACGTCATGAACCTGCAGCGCGTGGCCATCTACAGTGAGCGCAACGCCATCCTCGACGGCAAAGACATGGACGAGCGCATCCCCGAGATCATCGGCGACGCGGTGGAAGCCGTCGTCGCGGAGAACTGCCCGGCCAAGGTGCCCAGCGACGACTGGGATGCCAAGGCCGTGGAGCTGTGGGCCGCCAACATGACGGGTCGCGACGACTTCAGCGTGGCCGAGGTCGACCACGACGACGACCCCGCCGTGCTGTCCGAAGCGTTGGAAGCGTACTTGGAGGACGTGTTCGCGAGCAAGTCCGAGCAGCTGGGCGAGCCGGTGATGAAGATGCTGGAGGGCCAGGTCATGCTGCGCATGATCGACACGCGCTGGATGGCGCACCTCCAGGAGATGGACTATCTCAAGGCCGGTATCGGCCTGCGCGCGTTCGGCCAGCGCGACCCGCTGGTGGAGTACAAGAACGAGGCGTACAACGCGTTCCAGAACCTGACTGCGGGCATGTACGAGGATTATCTGCGCACGCTGTTGCGGCTCCAGGTGGCTGTGAAGCAGGAGCAGCCGGCGTTGGCGGAGGACAAGAGCCCGCTCGACGGAAAGGTGAGCTACTCGTCTCCCGAGCAGGCTCTCGAGCAGACGGGCGTGGGCGCCGCGCGCAAGCAGGCGGCCGCGGCTCCGCCCAAGTCCGCGGCGGCGAAGCCCCAGACGTACACGAAGGACAAGGACGATCCCTTCGCCAACGTCGGGCGCAACGAGCCGTGCCCCTGCGGCTCGGGCCTCAAGTACAAGAAGTGTCACGGACGAGATCAATAAGGAATCATGGCTGATAGAGACGAAAAAGACTTGGAGAAGGTAGCCCAGCGCGTCGAGGCGGCGCACGGCTACCTGCACATCGACGAGCGCGCGGCGGAGCTGGCGAAGCTCGACGAGGAGATCGCGCAGCCCGGCTTCTGGGACGACGCCTCGCATGCCCAGAGCGTGTCGAAGCAGGCCAGCGTGCTGCGCGACACCATCGCAGAGTACGACGAGGCCGCAGCGTTGTTGGACGATGCGCGCGCCGCGTTCGACTTGGCATCGGAGGACGAGCTGTTCGCCGAGGAGGCCTCCGCGGCTCTCGACAAGCTCGACGAGCTGCTGGACGCGCTCGAGATCAGCTCGTGGTTCTCGGAGCGCTTCGACGGCGGCGACGCCATCCTGACGGTGAACCCCGGCTCCGGCGGCCTCGAGGCCCAGGACTGGACCGACATGCTCTACCGCATGTACGTGCGCTACGCCGAGAAGAAGGACTGGAAGGTCACCGTGCTCGACGTGGTCCCGGGCGAGGGCATCGGGCTGGACAAGGCCACCATCCAGATCGAAGGACGCAACGCCTTCGGCATGCTGAAAAGCGAGAGCGGCGTGCACCGCCTCGTGCGCATCAGCCCCACCGACGACAAGAAGCGCCGTCACACCACGTTCGCGGGCGTGGAGGTGCTGCCGGTGCTGCCCGACGACATCGAGGTGGATCTCAACCCCGCCGACGTGCGCGTGGACGTGTACCGCTCCAGCGGCCCCGGCGGCCAGTGCGTCAACACCACCGACTCGGCCGTGCGCCTTACGCACATCCCCACGAACATCGTGGTGACGTGCCAGAACGAGAAGTCCCAGCTGCAGAACAAGGAAGCGGCGTTCCGCGTGCTCAAGGCGAAGCTCTACGAGCGCGAGGAGCAGAAGCGCCAAGAGGAGCTGGCCGAGCTGCGCGGCGACCGCATGGACAACACCTTCGGCAGCCAGATCCGCAACTACGTGCTGTACCCCTACCAGATGGTGAAGGACGTGCGCAGCGGCATCGAGACCGGCAACGTCGACGCCGTGCTGGATGGGGAGTTGGATGAGTTCGTAATAGGCTACCACCGTTGGCGAGTATCTCAATGACGGTTGCTGGATGACGGCCGGCTGTGGCGGCGCATCTTGCCTTTCAGAACCCGCGCGGCTTCGCACACGGCCCATCAGGCCGCTTAGCTCAGCCGCGCGGAACCTTCAAGGCAACCTGCACCACCACAGCCAACCTGTTGTTTACATTGTTGAGTTCTAGAAAGGAACAGGCATGACCGAACTTGAACGGCGGGCGAACGAGATGCGCTCCGACATCGTGCGCATGATCGCGGAGGCGGGCAGCGGGCATCCCGGCGGGTCGCTGTCGTGCGCCGACATCCTTGCGGCGCTGTACTTCGGCGGAGTGCTCGATCATGATCCCGAGCGACCCGATTGGGAAGAGCGCGACCGCTTCATCCTGGCGAAGGGCCATGCGGCTCCGGCTTTGTACGCCGTGCTCGCCCAGGCGGGCTACTTCCCCCGCGAGGAGCTGCTCACGCTGCGCAAGCTGGGCACGCGACTGCAGGGCCATCCCGACTCGAACCTCGTGCCGGGCGTCGAGGTGTCCACGGGCTCGCTCGGCCAGGGCCTGTCCGTCGCGGCGGGCGCCGCGGCCGGTCTCAAGCTGGACGGCAAGCCGCAGAGCGTGTTCGCCTTGCTCGGCGACGGCGAATGCCAGGAAGGGCAGGTATGGGAGGCTGCCATGTTCGCGGCGCATCGCAACCTCGACAACCTGGTGGCCGTCGTGGACCGCAACTGCCTGCAGATCGACGGCGACACGGCCGATGTGTGCGATCCGGGCGATCTCGCAGCGAAGTTCCAGGCCTTCGGCTGGGATGCGCGCGAAGTGGACGGCCACGACATGGCCGCGCTCGTGGAGGCGCTCGCTGCGGCGAAGGCCGATCGCGCGGGCAAGCCCCATGCGCTGATCGCGCGCACGGTGAAGGGCAAGGGCGTGTCGTTCATGGAGAACCAGGCGGGTTGGCACGGCAAGGCGCCGAACGCCGAGCAGATGGAGACCGCGCTGGCCGAGCTGGCGGCGCCGAGCGGAGAGGAGTCCAGCCGTGGTTAAGCTGGCGAACGAAGAGCAGTCCCAGGTCAAACGTGCCACGCGCGCCGCATACGGCGCCACGTTGGCCGAGCTGGCGAACGAGGGTTTGCCTGTGGTGGCCGTGGACGCCGATCTGACGGGCTCCACCACCACGAAGAAGCTGGCCGACGCGGGCTTCGCCGACCGTCTGTTCAACTGCGGCATCGCCGAGCAGAACATGGTGGATGTGGCCGCCGGCCTCGCGGCCACCGGCCATATCGCCTACACCGGCTCGTTCGCCGTGTTCGGAACGGGTCGCGCCTACGACCAGATCCGCAACACCGTGTGCTACAGCAACCTCGACGTGAAGATCGCCCCCACGCACGCCGGCATCTCCGTCGGCCCCGACGGCGGCAGCCATCAGATGCTCGAGGACGTTTCGCTCATGCGCGGGCTTCCGAACATGCGCGTGCTCGTGCCGGCGGACTACGCCGCGGCTCGCGCGGCCATCCGACTGGCTGCTGAAACGCCAGGCCCTGTGTACGTGCGCATGGGCCGCGCATCGGTGCCGGCCGTCTATGCCGACGGGGTGGAGCTGGAGCTCGGGCGCGCCTACGTGCTGCGCGAAGGCTCGGACGCCACCATCGTCGCCTGCGGCGTCGAGGTGGAGCAGGCGCTGAAGGCTGCCCAGATGCTGGCCGCCGAGGGCGTCGAGGTCGAGGTCATCGACGCGTTCAGCGTGAAGCCCCTCGACGAGGACACCGTTCTCGCGTCGGTGGGGAAGACGGGGCGCGCCGTGGTCGCCGAGGAGCACAGCGTGTACGGCGGCCTCGGGTCGGCCGTGGCCGAGACGCTCGCGCGCTCGAATCCGGCTCCGGTCGAGTTCGTGGGCATGCGCGACCAGTTCGGCAAATCGGGCGAATTCGAGGAGCTGCTCGACTACTTCGACCTGGGTTCCAGGGCGATTGTCGAAGCTGTGAAGAAGGTCATGGCCCGATAGTGCTTCTGCTAGAATCAACCCGTCTCAGTACCCTACTATTCGAACGGAGCACTCTGTGACGAACGACATAAGCCAAGGGGTTCCCGCGCGTCCCGCACGACGCGGCGGCGCCCACGCGGCGCCCGCGCGGCAGACCACGTCGCAGCTTTCTGCGTCGCTGCCGGTGCTGGAAGTCGATGACATTCCCCAGCAAACAGGCACGCCGGTCATCACGTTCGACCATGTGACGAAGGTGTACCCGGCTCAGCCGAACAAGCCGGCGCTTAACGATATATCCCTGCAGATCTACGCGGGCGAGTTCATCTTCCTCGTGGGCCATTCCGGCTCCGGCAAGTCCACGTTCATCCGCATGCTCATCCGAGAGGTGAAGCCCTCGCAGGGCCACATCTACGTCGCGGACGAGGACCTGACCACCATGCGCAACTGGCGCGTGCCCTACCTGCGCCGCAACATCGGCTGCGTGTTCCAGGACTTCAAGCTGCTGCCGAACAAGACCGTGTTCGAGAACGTCGCGTTCGCGCTCGAGGTAATCGGCAAGAGCCGCCACGTCATCAAGACGCAGGTACCCGAGGTGCTGCGCCTCGTCGGTCTGCAGGACAAGCTCAACAAGCGCCCCGACCAGCTGTCCGGCGGCGAACAGCAGCGCGTGTCCATCGCGCGCGCCATCGTGAACCGCCCGCCGCTTCTGGTGTGTGACGAGCCTACCGGCAACCTCGACCCGCAGACGTCGCGCGGCATCATGGATCTGCTCGAGCGCATCAACCGCACGGGCACCACGGTGCTCGTGGCGACGCACGACCGCGAGATGGTGGACAACATGCGCCGACGCGTCATCGCGCTCGACCGCGGACACCTCACCCGCGACCAGGATCGGGGGGTGTACGGTTTCGATGTCTAGTTTCTTCTACTTTATCAAGGAGTCCCTCAAGGGCTTCACGCGCAACCTGTCGACGGCGCTGGGATCCATCGTGACCATCTTCCTGTCGCTGCTGATCATCGGCGTGTTCCTCGTCGGCGGCTTCGTCGTCGAGAAGCTCGTCTCGTCGGTGGAGAGCGAGGTGTCCATCACGGCCTACGTGTCCGACGATGCCTCCGATGCCGATATCCAGTCGGTCGAGAACTTCATCGAGGGGCTCGACGGCGTGGCATCGGTGGGCTTCACGAACAAGGAGCAGGCGCTCGAGAAGTTCCGCTCCTCCACGACGTCCGACATCATCGACACGCTGGACGGGCAGAACCCGCTGCCGCGCTCGATCGACGTCGAGCTGTCCGACCCGCAGCTGGTCGAGCAGGTGGCCGATGCGATCCGCGGCAACTCCACCTACCAGCAGATCATCGGGTACGACACGCCCGAGCAGTCGCTCAAGTACGGCCAGCAGACGGTCGACCGCCTGTTCACGCTCACGAACTACGTGCGCTACATCGGCATCGCGCTGGTGGCTCTGCTCATCTTCATCGCCATGGTGTTCATCAACAACACCATCCGCCTGGCCATTCTGGCGCGCCGCAAGGAAATCGCCATCATGCGCCTCGTGGGCGCGTCGAACGGCTTCATCCGCGGGCCCTTCCTCATGGAAGGCGCGCTGCACGCCATCATCGGCTCGCTTTTGGCGGTGGGCTGCCTTGAGCTTCTGCGCACGCTCGCGCTGCCGAAGCTGCAGAGCGCGCTCATGTTCCTCAACTTCGACCTGAGCCTGAACACCTTCCTGTTCATCTACGCCGTGCTGGTGGGCGCGGGCCTGCTCATCGGCCTGCTGGGTTCGGCGTTCGCCATGCGCCGCTACCTCAAGGTGTAACCGGTTGAACGGCCATGGCCAAGCATACTGACACTTCGCATGTTGCGGCGTCCGCCCGTCGAGCGCGGGCGCGCAACATGCGCCTTATCAAGGCCTGCATCGTCGTCATCGTCGTGAGCGTCGCTTTCGTCGCGGGCTTTACTGCGCGAGGCGACGCTTCTCTTCTCGAGTCGCTCGGCTTCACGTCGCTTGTGGTGGACGTCGACCGCAATCCGGGATCCACCACGTCGGGCGACACCTACGACTCCCTCGGGGCGCGCGTGGAGGAGGTCGAGGGCATCATCGACAACGACAGCTTGGACTCCTACGATTTGAACATGGCCACGACCAACGTGCTGAACGCGCTTTCGGACACGACGGAAGACGCGTATCTGCGCTATTACGATCCTGCGCGCTACGCCGCGCTCATGCAGGACAGCGCCGAGCAGTCGGCGGGCATCGGCGTGCTGTTCTCCGAATACAAAGGGCGCGCTTACGCGGCCGACGTGTTCGAGGGTTCGGCCGCCCAGATGGCCGACGTGCGCAGCGGCGATTTCGTGGTGGCCATCGACGGCGACCGCGGACACGAGTGGACCACGAACGAGGTGACCTCCGCGCTCAAGCGCGAGGAGGGCGAGAACGTCGTCATCACGTGGCGGCGCGCCAGCTCGCTCGACGACGAGGGCGGCGAGGAGTTCACTACGACGCTCGTGTGCTCGAACTACGCGGTGAAGAACGTGGAGACCGAGCTTTCCGACACGGTGGGCTACATCAAGCTCAAGCAGATCACGCAGAACGCGGCAGACCTCGTGAAGAACGCGGTCGCCGACCTCGAGTCGCAAGGCGCCACATCGTTCGTGCTCGATATCCGCGACAACCCCGGCGGTTTCCTCACGCAGTCGGTGGATATCGCCAGCCTGTTCGTGAAGAGCGGCACCATTGTGAAGATCCAGACGAAGGCCGAGGAGACGTCCAAGACCACCTCGCGCCCCTACGTGACGGAGAAGCCGCTGGTCTTGCTCGTGAACGGCAAGACCTCCGCTTCCGCCGAGGTGCTGGCCGCGTCGCTCAAGGACAACCAGCGCGCCACGCTCGTGGGATCCACGACGTTGGGCAAGGGCTCGGTGCAGGTGACGCGCGATTTGAGTTTCGGCGGAGCGCTGCGCTACACCGCCGCGTTCTACAAGAGCCCGCTCGGACACGACATCGAAGGCGTGGGCGTCACCCCCGACGTGATGGTGGGTTTGGCGGAGGGCGAGGATAACCAGAAGGCTCTCGCGCTCGAAACCGCCCAGTCCCTCGTGAAGGGCTAGCCGTGGGGCGGACGCGTTCCCATACGCGCCGGCATCCCCGTAGCAACCCGCGGGGCGTGCTGAGCGTGCGCGGAGGCGGCTTCGGCTTCGTGCAGACGGCGGAGGGCGAGTTCTTCGTTCCGGAATCCAAGATGGCGGGTGCGTTCGACGGCGATCTCGTGGAAGTGGCGCCGCTGCCCGTGCAGAGCGGCCGCAAGAAGCAGCCACATGAACGCAAAGCAGATCTTCGCGCAGGAGAGAAGCCGGCGGCGCGCGTGCTGCGGGTCGTCGACCGTGCGCACGACACGCTCGTGGGGCGCTACGAGGTGGCCGAACCTTTCGGCGTGGTCGTGCCCGAAGATGCGAACATCCCCTATGACATATTCACCATGCGTGCCGACCGGCCCGACATCGAAGACGGATCGCTCGTGCGCGTGCGCATCACGACGTTTCCTTCGCGCAACACGGCGGCCACCGGCGTTATCGAGGAGGTGCTCGGGCTCGCCGACGACGAGCACGCGGCCGTAGACGTGGTGATCGCCCGTCACAAGCTGGAGACGGTGTTCTCCGAAGGGGCGCTTTCGGAGGCGCGAAGCGCGGTGCTCGACGAGGACGGCGCGTTGGCGTCGGGGTACCGCGACTTGAGGGAGCGTTTCACGTTCACCATCGATCCGGCCGATGCGAGGGACTTCGACGATGCGGTCAGCCTGGAGCCCGTTTCGACCTGCGGGGTTGGAACCGGCATCCGCGTGGTGGACGAGCGCGGGCTCGGGGTGGCGCGTTGGCGGTTGGGCGTGCATATCGCCGACGTGGCGCACTACGTGCCGTGGAATTCCTCGCTCGACCTCGATGCGCGCAGGCGGGCGACCAGCGTGTACCTCGTCGACCGTGTGATTCCCATGCTGCCCGACGAGTTGTCGGGCGATCTGTGCTCGCTCAAGCCCGACGAAGTGCGTCGTACGATGACGGCCGACCTCTACCTCGACGATCGGGCGCGGCTCGTGGCCTACGATCTGTATCCGGCGCTCATCCGCTCGCATGCGCGCCTGTCGTACGAGGAAGCGCAGGCGCTGCTGGACCGTTGTCATCCTGAGCGGAGCGCCGAAGGCGCGGAGTCGAAGGATCTCGTGCGGCGCGACGGCGCTTGCGCGCCGGGCGACGGGCTTTCCGACCGCCTCGCCGCGCTGTCGCGCCTGGCGAAGCAGCGGTTCGCCTCCCGCGAGAGGGCGGGCGGCCTCGACTTCGACTCGGTCGAGGCGCGCGTGGTTCTCGATGAGGAGGGGAGTCCGACGGGTATCGACTTGCGCGTCAAGACCGACGCGACCTCGCTCATCGAAGAGGCCATGATCCTTGCGAACGAGACCGTCGCCAAGCACCTGCGCGATGCGAAGTTCCCCAGCCTGTACCGCGTCCACGAGCAGCCTTCGGCCGACAGCTTGGCGGCGCTCGTGCCCGTGTTCCAGGACTTCGCGTGGTTCCGCGACATCGATCAAGCCGACTTCATCGCGGGCGATGCGCACGTCGTCCAGCGCGTGCTGGAGGCGAGCGCGGAGCGTCCCGAGGGCGAGCTCGTGTCGACGCTCCTGCTGCGGTCGATGAAGCGGGCGGTGTACCGTCCCGACTGCGCTGCGCACTACGGCCTGGCCAGCGGGGCCTACACGCATTTCACGTCTCCCATCAGGCGCTATCCCGACCTTGTGGTGCATCGTATGCTCAAGGCCCTCATCGGCGGACGCCCGGAGAAGTTCGACCAGGAAAAATCGGCGCTGCCATGGATCGCCGAGCACTCCTCCGACATGGAGCGCATAGCCGAGAAGGCTGCGCGCGAGTCGCAGGAGGTCAAGCTCATCGAGTATCTCGAGCGGTTCGTGGGGCAGACGTTCTCGGCGACGGTGTCGGGGGTGGCGACGTACGGCGCGTACGTGCGCCTCGACAACACGGCCGAAGGTTTGATCCCGTGCAAGAACCTTGGTTCGGAGTACTTCGCGCTCGATCCTGTGCAGCATCGTCTGACCGGGCAGGACACGGGCGCGTCGTATCGCCTGGCGCAGCGGCTCGCCGTCGTGCTCGTCTCTGCCGATCCGCGTGCTCGGCGCTTGGACTTTCGTCCTGCCCGCGACGAGCGATAGGGCGCCGGCATGGGACGGGTGCGCGAGGTCTTCGCGGCCATGGGTCGCGAGATGCGCAAGAACAAAGGGTCGTTTGCGGTATACGTGGTGCTGCGCCTTATCGTGTTGGCATGCGCGGTCGGCTCGCTCGCCTTCGACAACTACGAGGCGTTCTTCCTGTGCCTGCTCACGCTCGTGCTGTTCCTGGTCCCCACGTTCATAGAGGTGAACTTCAGCATCTCCATCCCCGAGACGCTCGAGGTGGTCATCGCGCTGTTCATCTTCGCGGCCGAGATACTGGGGGAGCTGCTCCACTTCTACACCATCTTCCCGTTCTGGGATGCGCTGCTGCATACGTTCAACGGGTTTCTGGCTGCCGCTATAGGCCTTGCCCTCGTGTCCATCCTTAACCGCTCGGATCGCATCGCGTTCTCTCTGTCGCCGTTCTTCTGCGTGGTGGTGGCGTTCTGCTTTTCCATGACCATCGGCGTGCTGTGGGAGTTCTTCGAGTTCGGCATGGACGAGATGTTCGGACTCGACATGCAGAAGGACACGGTGATGACCGGCATCTCCAGCACGCTGCTCGATCCGTCGGGCTCGCAGCATCCGCAACGTATAGACCGTATCGAATCCGTCGAGGTCAACGGGCAGGAGCTAGGTGTCGGCGGATATCTGGACATCGGGCTGCGCGATACCATGGGAGACCTGTTCGTGAACTTCGTCGGAGCGCTTGCGTTCTCGGTCATCGGGTACCGCTACCTCAAAAGCAAGGGCGAGGGCCGGTTCGTGCGACGTTTCGTGCCCACCCCCGCACCGCCCGACGATGTCGAAACTTTGACTATCTAACTACATACGGTATGATGCGGCCGATGTGAAACGACGGACGAGGAGGCGGGGATCGTGGACGGTTCGAACGAGACGGCGAGCGCTTCTCAAAGACGGCGCGAGGAAATCGACGACCTGCTGTCCGGCACGTTCAACTCCATCCTGCGCATCGAGGAGCAGTCGCTGGACAACCGCCTGACGCACGGGCTCACCATAACCGAGGTCCACACCATCGTGGCTATCGGCCTGCACGAGCGCAATCCGATGAACGTGATAGCCGCGCGCCTGAACGTGACCTTGGCTACGCTGACCACGGCGGTGAACAAACTGGCGAACAAGGGCTTCGTGGAACGTACGCGCGCCGAGGACGATCGTCGCAAGGTGCTGGTCTCGCTCACCAAGAAAGGCAGGCAGGTGCTGCGCGCGCACAACCTGTTCCACCATCAGATGATCGACGAGGCGTTGGCCGATCTTACCGAGGAGGAGGAGCGCGTGTTCGCCGGGGCGCTCAAGAAGGTGAAGGGCTTCTTCGACGCGCAGGCGTGAGGAGTTTGCGACCTGCGGGGCAGGCGTGAGCGGTCACGCAGCTCTCCTCGCACACGCAGCGATTGCTCGTCGCACTGCATGACCGCTCACGCCCTGTTCGCGGTTGGGCTATTCGGCTGGATGCGTCGAGGGGGCCTGTCTTGGGTGCGCCTGGAACGGGGCGGTGGGAATAAGAGGAAGGGCGCAGAAATCGTGGAGGGCGCATGGCGGCTCTTGCAATCGGAGTCCCGTCACCATACCATTACTTCCGGAGAAATACTTTGACTATCAAACTAAATTGCATGAAGCGAAAGGAACGCACCATGGCTACCATCGACACCGTGAAGGAAGTCCTCGTCGAGAACCTCGATCTCGAGGCCGAGAAGATCACCGAGGAGGCCACGCTGGAGTCGCTCGGCATCGACTCGCTGGACATGGTCGAGCTCATCTGCGACCTCGAGGAGAAGTGCGACGTCGAGTTCGGCGAGCCCGAGGGAATCGAGACGGTGGGTCAGCTGGTCGCGCACATCGATTCGCTGTAACGCGCGTTGATCGGGCCCCGTACGGGGCCCGCTTGTATGACGGGGCCCGAACGGGGCCGTGGGTTCGAGGAAGAGAGAGCATGAGCATGAAGACGCGGGTAACGGAACTGCTGGGCATCGAGGTGCCCGTCGTGCAGGGCGCGATGGCGCGCATCGCGGATGCGAGCCTGGCCGGCGCGGTGAGCGAGGCCGGCGGCCTCGGCATCATCGCATGCGGCGGCGCGCCGCTCGACTGGGTCGAGGAGCAGGTGCGCATCGCCCGCTCGATTACCGACAAGCCCATCGGCGCGAACGTCATGCTCATGGATCCGAACGCGGGCGAGACGGCCGAACTTCTGGCGAAGCTGCGTGTTGACGTCATCACGACGGGCGCGGGTTCTCCCGCGAACTACATGCAGCTGTGGAAGGACGCCGGCATCAAGGTGGTGCCCGTGGTGGCCTCCAGCGCGCTGGCCGCGCGCATGGAGCGCCTCGGAGCCGACGCCGTGGTGGCCGAGGGCACCGAGGCCGGCGGCCATATCGGCGAGCTGACCACGATGGCGCTCATCCCCGCAGTATGCGACGCCGTGTCCATCCCCGTGATCGCCGCAGGCGGCATCGCCGACGGGCGCGGCATGGCCGCCGCCTTCGCGCTGGGCGCCGAGGGCGTGCAGGCGGGCACCCGCTTCCTCACGGTGGACGAGTGCACCATCGCCGACGCGTACAAAGAGCGCGTGATCGCCGCCAAGGACGCCGACACCATCGTCACAGGCCGCGGCAGCGGGCATCCCGTGCGCTGCCTCAAGAACAAGTTCGCCCGTACCGTGCGCAAGCTCGAAGGCGACGTCGCCGCCAACGGCGACGAGCTGGAGGCTATGTACGTGGGTTCCCTGCGCCGCGCCGTGGAGGGCGACGTGGACAACGGCACCATGATGGCGGGCCAGTCGGCCGCGCTCGTGCACGAGCGCGCCACGGCGGCCGAGGCTATCGCTCGGATGATCGAAGAAGCCGAGGCTCTGGGCGGTCTCGACTTGGAAGCACTGGCTGCGCTGAGCGCCCGGCGCGGGCGTGCGATCTAGGGGGCTCTTGATGGATGAGGAAAAAGGGCTTCGGAAGCCTGTGGGTGTGGAGCGAGGAGGGGCGGCGGCGTCCACCAAGCGAGTTCCGCAGCGAAGCGAGGACTGTTTGAGCGACTGGACGTTGCCGCCCCTCCTCGCGCGCGCGCCCGTCTTCATGTTCTCGGGGCAAGGGGCGCAGAAGCCCGGCATGGGCGCGGACCTGCTCGATATTCCCGAGGTGAAGGGAACGTTTTCCTGCGCGTCCGACGTGCTGGGGTACGACGTGGCCGATCTCGTGCTCAATGCCGATCCCGACGAGCTCAACGACACGCGCAACGCCCAGCCGGCGCTGTGCGTGCTGTCGGTGGGCATCGCCCGCGCGCTCATGGCGCGCGGCGTGCA
The DNA here is from genome assembly GCF_009875575.1 of Eggerthella sp. BIOML-A4. Classification (NCBI taxonomy): domain Bacteria; kingdom Bacillati; phylum Actinomycetota; class Coriobacteriia; order Eggerthellales; family Eggerthellaceae; genus Eggerthella; species Eggerthella sp. BIOML-A4. Next base: position 98,807 of record NZ_WWRX01000004.1, read on the forward strand.
GCCTGCGGCGGTGCTGGGCTTCTCGCTGGGGCAGGTGAGCGCGCTGGCCGTGTCGGGCATGCTGAGCGACGAGGCGACGTTCGCGCTGGTGAAAGCGCGCTCCGAGCTTATGGCCGAGGCCGCTGCGGCGCACCCCGGCGTCATGAGCGCGCTGCTGAAGGCCGACGAGGACGGCGTGGCTGCGCTCTGCGAGCAGTGCGCCGAGGGCGAGGTGCTGGTGCCCGCGAACTTCAACTGCCCGGGGCAGATCGTCATCGCCGGTGCGCCCGCGGCCGTCGAGCGCGCCGAGGCGGCATGGGCCGAGGCGGGGAAGCGCTCGTCGCGTTTGGCCACCTCGGGCGCGTTCCATAGCCCGCTCATGGCCGATGCGGCGGCGGGGCTCGCAGCTTACTTGGATAACGTCGAGTTCTCGGAGGCGCGCATCCCGCTCGTCTGCAACGTCACTGCCGCGCCGCTGTCCGCCGCCGACGCGCGCGAGAACCTCGTGCGCCACCTCACGAGCCCCGTGCGCTTCGATGCGAGCGTGGCTGCGTTGACCGCCGCAGGGGCGGACATGTTCGTCGAAGTCGGCTTCGGCGGCGTTCTGGCGAACCTCGTGAAACGCATCGACAAGACCGCGACGCGCGCCTGCGTGCAGGACCGCGCGAGCTTCGACGGCTGTCTGGCCGTCGCTTCCGCAACCGATTCCGAATAGGAGCTTCTACTCCCATGACCAACGAAACCGAAACTCCGCGTCGAAGCGCGGTCGTCACCGGCTCGAACCGCGGCATCGGCCGCGCGGTGGCCGAGGAGCTGGCGCGCGCGGGCTTCGACGTGTGCGTGAACTGCTCGAGCGAGCGCGGGCTGGACGAGGCGCGGGCGTTCGCCGCAGCCCTGGAGGCCGACTGCGGCGTGCGCGCCATCGCGGTGGCCGCCAACGTGGCGGACGCCGCCGAGGCCGCTGCGCTCGTCGACGCCGCCCAGGAAGCGTTCGGCCGCGTGGACGTGCTGGTGAACAACGCCGGCATCACGCGCGACGGGCTGCTGGCGCGCATGAAGGACGAGGACTTCGACGCGGTGATCGACGTGAACCTCAAGGGCACGTTCAACTGCTGCAAGGCCGCGGCGCAGCGCATGATGAAGCAGCGCTACGGACGCATCGTCAACATGTCGAGCGTCGTGGGCGTGGCGGGCAACGCGGGCCAGGCGAACTATGCGGCCTCGAAGGCCGGCGTCATCGGGCTCACGAAGTCCATCGCCCGCGAGCTGGCGGCCCGCAACGTCACGGCCAACGCCGTGGCCCCGGGCTTCATCGCCACCGACATGACTGACGCGCTGTCCGAGAAGCAGCGCGAGGCCATCGTGGGGCGCATCGCGTCCAAGCGCCTCGGGGAGCCCGAGGACGTGGCGAAGCTCGTGCGCTTCTTGGCCAGCGAGGACGCGGGCTACATCACCGGACAGGTTGTCTGCATCGACGGAGGTATGTCGCTATGAGCGAGAACATTGCGAACGCGGCGAGCACGCGCCGCCCCGACGGCACGCACCGCGTGGTCATCACCGGCATGGGCGCGGTGTCGCCGGCCGGCGTGGGCGTGCAGGCGCTGTGGGACGCGGTCATGGGCCGCGCCTGCTGCATCGGCCCGGTCACGCGCTTCGACACGGCCGACTACGACGTGCACATCGCCGCCGAGGTGCGCGATTTCGACGCTGCCGAGCACGGCATCACGAAGAAGGAGGCGCGCCGGTTCGAGCGCTTCGTGCAGTACGCCATCGTCGCTTCCGACGAGGCGCTGGCGCAGTCGGGCCTGAACCTCGAGGCCGAGGACACCGCGCGCATCGCGTGCGTGTTCGGCACCGGCATCGGCGGCATCGACGAGCTGCAAAGCGGCTTCTTCACCTTGGCCGAGAAGGGTCCGAAGCGCGTGAGCCCGCTGTTCATCCCCACGATGATCGGCAACATCGCGGCGGGCAACCTCTCCATCCGCTACGGGCTGCGCGGCGAATGCCTGAACGTGGTCACCGCCTGCGCCACCGGCGCGCACTCCATCGGCGCGGCCGTGCGCGACATCCGCCACGGCTACATCGACGCGGCGCTGGCCGGCGGCTCGGAAGAGTCCGTGTCGCCCATCTGCCTGGCCGGGTTCTCGAACCTCGGCGCGCTGTCGAAGGCCGAGGATCCGACGCAGGCCTCCCTGCCGTTCGACGTGCGCCGCGCGGGATTCGTGGCGGGCGAGGGCGCGGGCGCGGTGGTGTTGGAGTCGCTGGAGCATGCGCTCGAGCGCGGCGCCACGGTGCTGGCCGAGATCACGGGCTTCGGCTCCACGGGCGACGCCTACCATATGACGGCTCCCGAGCCCAGCGGCGAGGGCGTGGCGCGCGCGATGCGCCAGGCGCTGGAGGAGGGCGGCTTCACGCCGGACGACCTGGGGCATCTGAACGCCCACGGCACCGGCACGCCGGCGAACGACGCCACCGAGTCCAAGGCGCTGCTGGCGCTGTGCGGCGAAGAGGCGGGAAGCCGGATCCCGGTGACGTCGGTGAAGGGCACGACGGGCCACACGCTGGGCGCCGCGGGCGCTATCGAGGCCATCGTCACGGCTTTGTCCGTGATGAACGACTGCGTGCCGCCCACGGCCGGCTTCGCCGAGGCCGATCCGGAATGCCCGGTCAGCGTCGTCATCGAGGCGAAGACGGGCTATCCTCAGAAGGTGGCGCTGTCGAACTCGCTCGGATTCGGCGGCCATAACGCGAGCTTGGCCGTTTCGCCGTATCGCGCATAGGTTGGGAGGAGCCGAACCATGGACATCGAATACCCTTGCGGCAAGGACGTCGTCGAGGCGGTGCTGCCGCATCGCGACCCGTTCTGCTGGGTGAGCCGCATCGTCGCGTGTGAGCCGGGCGTGGAGGTGACGGCCGAGCTCGACGTCGACCCGGAGCTGGCGCTGTTCGCGGGGCATTTCCCGGGGCATCCCGTTTTGCCGGGCGTCATCATCATGGAGGCGCTCGCGCAGGCGGCATCGTTCTGCATCCTCGTCGAGCGCGGAGCCGAGGGCTCCATCGGGTTCCTCACCGGCATCGACGGCGCGAAGTTCCGCCGCCAGGTGGAGCCGGGCGAGACGCTCACGCTGAAAGGGCGCATCGTGAAGTCCTCGTCGCGTCTGTGCGTCGCAGAGGTGGAGGCGAGCGTCGACGGCGCGGTGTGCGCGTCGGCGACGCAGAAGTACGTGCTGGCGAAAGCGGAAGCTTAAAAGAGCGAGAGGCCGTTCGATGAAGAGTGCCAAGCAGAACTACATCACCATCGGATCCGACGGAACGGTGCTGCCCCAGGGCAAGCCGCGCAAGGCGGCCGAGCCTATCGGCGAATCGGCCGACGTGGCCTACCGCCTTGCGCGCATGGCCGAGGAGGCCGCCGCTTCGCTTCCCATAGCGCCGAACGCGCACGATGCTGCCGACGCGGCCGACTACACCGCCGTGCCGCGGGCGTTGGCCACCGCCGCCCCGCGCACGCCGAAAGGCGCCGGGGGGATCGATGCGGGCTCCAAGCCCGTCGCGCTCGTCATGGCGCGCCCGAAAACCGCGAAGCGCCTGATGCAGGCCGTGGGCGATGCGGGTTTCGCCGCCTGCGCAGTGTACACGCAGGATCATCGGGGCGATAGCCACATCAAGCTCGCCCAAAGCGCGGTGAGCCTGGGCGAGAAGTACTCCGACGCGCTGTTCTGCAACGGCCATGCCGTGCTGACGGCCATCGACTCCTGCGGGGCTTCGGTGGTTCTGCTGTGCGACGAGGCGCTGCCGCTGGCCGAGGTGGACAGCTTTCTCGCTCGCACGGCGGCTCGCGGCGTGCGGGTGTTCCGCCCGCTCAGCAATGACGCGCCGCTTCTGGGCTGGGTGCTGTGCACTACCGACAAACCCGCTATCGACGGCGATTCGTGGCGCGCGTGCCCGCACTGCGGCCTCAAGTTCGACGGCCCCAGCCTGGCCGCCGGCCATTACGTGTGCCCCGCTTGCGGCGGTTACCTGCGCATGTCGTCGAGCGAGCGCATCGACGACTTGCTGGATGCGGACAGCTTCGTGGAATGGAACCGCACGGTTCCCGAAACCGACCCGCTCGAGTTCCCCGGCTACCTGGGCAAGCTCGAGGCTCAGCGCGAGAAGACGGGTCTGGAGGAGGGCGTGCGCACCGGCGTCGGACGTATCGCGGGCTTGCGCGTGGCCATCGGCATCATGGAGTCGCAGTTCTTCATGGGCTCGATGGGCTCGGTCGTGGGCGAGAAGGTGGCGCGGCTCGTGGAGCGCGCGACCGACGAGCGTCTGCCCGTGGTGGTGTTCACCGCGTCGGGCGGCGCGCGCATGCAGGAGGGTCTCGTGTCACTCATGCAGATGGCGAAGGTGTCGTGCGCGCTGGAGCGCCATGCTGCGGCGAAGCTCCCCTACATCTCGGTGCTCACCGATCCCACGACGGGCGGCGTGACCGCGTCGTTCGCCATGCAGGGCGACGTGATCCTGGCCGAGCCGCGCGCGCTGATCGGCTTCGCGGGCCAGCGCGTCATCAAGGACACCATCAAGCAGGAGCTGCCCGAAGGCTTCCAGACGGCCGAGTTCGCGCTGGATCACGGGCTGATCGACGCCATCGTGGAGCGCGGCGAGCTGCGCAGCGTGCTGGCTCACTTGCTGGCGTTGCACCTTGCCACGGCATCGGCTGTGCGCGGCGAGCAGGAGCACGAGCCGGGCGATCGCGATATCCTCGTCAGCTACGAGGCGGTGCGCGAGAACCTGGCCAGCGGCACCGATACGTACAACACGGTGACGTACGGCGATTTGACCGTGGGCGGCGGCTTGCCTTTCGCCGGAGGGGTGGACTCGGCGCGCGCCAAGCTGCGCGGGCGCATGGCGGCCGTCACCGAGCGCTTCGACCGCCGCGGCTCCTCCATGCGCAAGCGTTTGGAGAAGGCGCTCAGCACGGGCGGTTTCGATGCGGAGGCCGGCGTGTCTTTGGAGGACGCGTCCGCTGCGGCGCGCGAGGCCACTGCGCCCACGTCGAACCGCGCATGGGAGAGCGTTCAGTTGGCGCGCAACGTGCATCGTCCCACGGCGCTCGCCTACATCGACTCGTTCGTGGACGGGTTCATCGAGCTGCACGGCGATCGCATGTTCGGCGACGACGGCGCCGTGGTGTGCGGCCTCGGCTGGATCGGGGGTCGCGCGGTGACGGTGATCGCGCAAGAGAAAGGACGCGACCTCAAAGAGCGCATCGCGCGCAACTTCGGCTGCCCGCAGCCGGAGGGCTACCGCAAATCTTTGCGCCTCATGCGTCAGGCCGAGAAGTTCGGCCGCCCCGTGGTGTGCCTCGTGGACACGCAAGGCGCGTTCTGCGGCATGGAGGCCGAGGAGCGCGGGCAGGGCAACGCCATCGCCGACAACCTGCTGGCGCTCGCGGGCCTGCGCGTGCCCGTGGTGAGCGTGCTGTTGGGCGAGGGCGGCTCGGGCGGCGCGCTGGCGCTGGCGCTGGCCGATCGCGTGGCCATGCAGGAGCACGCGGTGTACTCGGTGCTGTCGCCGGAGGGCTTCGCGTCCATCCTGTGGAAGGATCGCACGCGCGCCGCCGAGGCGGCCGCCGTCATGAAGATGAGCGCGGCCGAAGCCTGCGAGATGGGTATCGTGGACGCCGTGCTGTCCGAAGGAGCGGGCCCTGCGCATGAGAACCCCGAGCAGGCGGCCGAGGGCGTGCGCTCCTACGTGTGCGCCACGCTTGACGAGCTATGCGCAACGCCGACCGACGAGCTGCTGCGAGCCCGCTACGAACGCTTCGGCAAGTTCTAAGCCGCGCCTCATCCGTCCAGCAAATCGAGCAGCTCCTCCTGGCTCAGGCTCGCCAGCGACACGCCGCCGGCGCCGATCACCTGGTCGGCGAGGTCGGTCTTCGCATCCTGCAAATGCAGGATGCGCTCTTCGACGGTGTCCTTCGCGATGACCTTGTGGACGCTCACCACCTGCGTCTGGCCGATGCGGTGCGCGCGGTCGGTGGCCTGGTTCTGCGCAGCGGCGTTCCACCAGGGGTCGGCGTGCACCACCACCGACGCGCCGGTGAGGTTGAGCCCGGTGCCACCCGCTTTGAGCGACACGAGGAACACGGGCGTGTCGTCGTCGTTGAACGCGTTCACCAGATCGAGCCGGCGCTTCTTCGGCGTGGTTCCCGTGATGGTGAAGTAGGGCACGCCGTGCGCGTCCAGCACTTCGGCGATCAGCGAAAGGAAGCTTGTGAACTGGGAGAACACAAGCGTCTTCTCGCCGGCGTCCATGGCCGATTCCACGATCTCTGCGATGGCGTCCAGCTTTGCCGCGTGCCCGGCGTAGTTCTCGTACAGAAGGCGCGGGTCGCAGCACAGCTGGCGCAGCTTCGTCAGCTCGGCGAGCACCTCCACTTTGCGCTCGTGGAACTGCTTGTTGTTGCGGTTGTTCTTCTGCAGGGTCAGCGCGTCGCGCAGCTGCTGCTCGTGGGCGGCGTACAGGCGCTGCTGCTCGGCCTCCATGGGGACGTACACCACCGATTCCAGCTTGTCGGGCAAGTCTTGCAGCACGTCGGCCTTCAAGCGGCGCAGCATGAACGGTGCCACGAGGGAGCGCAGACGGCGGGCGGCGTCCTCGTCGCCTCCGGTGATGTCCAGCTCGAAGTGCTCGCGGAAGCGCATGTAGGATCCCAGAAGCCCGGGCATGAGGAAGTCGAAGATGCTCCACAGCTCGCTCAGACGGTTCTCCATCGGCGTTCCGGTCAGCGCGAAGCGGTGGCGCGCCCGCACGCGCTTCGCGGCGCGCGCCGTCTTGGTGGCGTGGTTCTTCACGTACTGCGCCTCGTCGAGCGCGCAGCAGTAGAATTCGCGCCGGGCGAAGTCCTCCGCGTCGATGCGCAGCAGGTCGTAGGAGGTGATCAGCACGTCGCAGCAGCGCCCGTCGCGGGCAAGCTCGCTTTCGCGTGCGTCTCTCTCGCACGCCTCGGCGCGGATGCGCATGCGCTCGCGCTTGGCGCCCACCGCGGCGCGCACGTCTAGGGTCGGGGCGAAGCGCTCGAACTCGGCCATCCAGTTGTACACGAGGGAGGCGGGGCACACGATGAGGCTGGGCCCAACGGCGCGCGCCTCGCTCTGGCGTGCCAGCAGAAACGCGATGAGCTGCACCGACTTGCCCAGGCCCATCTCGTCGGCCAGGATGCCGCCGAGATCGCGGTCGGCCAACGCGCTCATCCAGCGCAGCCCTTCCGCCTGGTAGGGGCGCAGCGTGGCGGCCAGCTGGTCGGGCACCGGGCACGGCTCGCCGGCCGATGCCCGGAAGCTTTCCAGGTAGCGCATGAACGAGCGGTTGCGCTCTGCGCCCTTGAACTGCTCGTCGAGGTAGAACGCGTGGTAGGCGGGAAGCTCCACCGCGCCTGCGGCCAGCTGTTTGGGCGTGAAGCCGAAGTCCTCCGCAAGGTGGTCGAGCTGAGCGAGGTCGTACTCCGTCAGATCGAGGTACGCACCGCTCTTCAGACGGTGGAAGCGCTTGCGCCGCCGGTAGCTCGCCAGCAGCGCCGCCACCTCGGCCGGGGGCAGGTCGTCGGTGGACACGGCCAGGTTGATGAGGTTGCCCGCCAGCGAGATGCCCACCGAGATGCGTGGCTTCTTGTCTACGAGCAGCCGGTCGAACGCGGGCGTGGTGAACGCCTGGCCCAGCGCCTGGAACTGGACAAGGCCGCCGAACACGAGGTCGGCCACCGCCGTCTCGTCGCTCAGCATGATGGATGGGGGAGCTTCTAATGTGTCGAAATACTGCTTGACCAGCCGCCTCGCGCGACCCTCCAGCTTCTCGTCGCGCAGGGGGCCCGCCTCGTCGCGAGCGGGGGAGTCGAGCAGCGGATAGCGGCGTTCGCCGTACACGGCTTGCGCGTCGCAGGTGACGTCGCGGTCGGTCTTGTCGAAGTAGAACTCCAGCTTGCACGGCACGGGGCGGAACAGCCCGATCTCGGTCGGCGTTTCCACATGGAGGCGCTTCTCGATGGCGGGCAGCACGGTGGCGCAGAACAGGGGCATGTCGGCGAGGCTGACGAACAGGCGGGCATCGTCGTTCTCGTACACGGTGCGCAGGAAGCCCGCCGTGCGCGCGAAGTCGGCCGAGCAGCGGAAGAACGTCTCGCCCTGCCACAGGTACATGCGGTCGCCCTGCGCCACGAAAGGCAGCTCGTCGGCTTCGATGGCGTAGCCGCCGTCGTCGGTGCGCCGCACCGAGACCTCGACATCGGGGTCGGCGCTGACGACATGCGCGCGGGTGAGGGAGCGCGTTCCGTAGTCGGTGCCTTCGACGGTGAAGGGGCGGCCGTCCAGCAGATCCAACAGCTCGATGAGCTCGTAGTCCGACAGGTCGAGGTCGCGTCCGATCTCGTCGCGTCCGCGGTAGCGCCAAAACGCGCTGCCGGGGGCCTGCTCGCGCAGCGCCACGGCGCGGTCGAGGAACCGGGCGATGGGGCGCGCCGACTCGGCGAGCATCGCCGGGACGTGCGTGAACGCGAGCTTCTTGCCGTAGGAGAACCGCTCGCCGCGCCGCATGCGGCCGACGAAGTCCGAGATGCTCTTCATGACGTAGGAGCCCTGGGGGCCGACGACCTTGAAGTGCGCCGACCACGACCGATAGCCGTACACGACGGTTGCTTCCAGATCGATGCCGCCCTGTTCCTCAGCTTCTGCAGCGGCTTTGCTGCGCTCCATGAGCTCGAGCAGGCATGAAGACGTGGTCGGCGCGCGATGGGCTCGGTAGCCCATGAACTTCTCAGGCGCGTCCAGATACGTCAACGCCAGAGCCACGCAGTGCTTGCACATGCCGTCATACTCGCGGTAGGCGGGGCAGGTGCAGGCGTAGTCGACCAGGTCGCCTTCGTCCTCGTCGAAGGTGACGGAGGTGCGGTAACGGTCGTTCCAGCCGCTGCTGCTGGCAACGAACGCGGACAGCGTGGTCTCGGGAGGGTTGTAGCGGACCTGCTTTGTGAGGATGTTGCGGTCGGAGGCTGCGATGGACCGTGCCCGTTGCAACGTGCGCGCATGGCAGTGCCTGCTGATGTCGTCTTCGGATAGCATGCGGTGCGGCGGCCCTCCCTCGAAAGCATTGCAGAACATCCGTACAATGGTACCAGAAATCCAGAACCGTGCGCGCCGCGTTGGGCGAACGCGGGTGTTCCCTGCGTCCGTTCGGAATGCTATGCTGTCCGCAATCGCTCCTCGCAGGGAAGAGCGCGGGTGTAATTCGCGGTGAACGAACGGATGGTGCCATGCTCGCGCATGCAGTCGACGCGTCGGAATCCTCGCAGCCTCGGCAAGGGGTGCGAGGCCTCGTCATCGCCACGTTCGCCTTCGTCACCGTGTTCGCCGCTTCGGCTGTGCCTATCCCTTTGTACTCCGAGTACAAAGGGGCGATCGGGCTCACCGACGCCGACATCTCCGCCACCATGCTCATGTACCTGTTCGGCGTCGTGCTGACGCTGTTCTTGTCGGGATCGCTGTCCGATGCGGCGGGACGGCGCCCCTTGGCGGCGGCGTCGCTGCTGCTTGCCATGCTCGGTTGTTTCCTGTTCTTGAGAGCGGCCGATCCGACGATCGTGCTGGTTGCGCGAGCCGTGCAGGGCGTGTCGTGCGGCTTGGCCATGAGCGCCGTTTCGGCGCTGGTCGTCGATTCCGCCGTGGGGCGCTACGAGGGGTTCGGGCTGGCGGTGGCCGGTTGCGGCGCGCTGCTGGGCGTGATGGCGGGCTCGCTGGCCGTGGGGTTCTTGTCCTTGGTCACCCAACAGCACGCGCTGATCTATTGGATCATGATCGCGTTGCTGGCGCTGGGCGCGATCCTCATTCCCGCGGCTCCCGAAACGGTCGTCAGCCGCGTGCCGCTGCGAACCGCCTGCAAGCCGGTGATCGGCGTGGATGCGAAGCTGCGTGGTGTGCTGCCCATCGCCGCGTGCGCCTACGTCGCGTCGTGGGGCGTGGGCACGTTCTTCCAATCGTTCAGCTCGCCGGTGGCGGCGGAATGCTTCGGTTCGAGCGACCCGTTCATGGCATCGGCTATCCTCGCGCTGTCGATGGCGCCCAGCGCGTTGGGGGCGCCGCTTGAGGCGCGCATGCCGTCGGGCGTGTCGTTGCGTGTTTCGATGGCGGCGCTCCTCGTGTTCACGTGCGCGATGTGCGTAGCGATGGCGGCCGGGGCTTTGGGCGCTTTCCTCGTGCTGGTGGCGTTGTTCGGCCTGTCCACGGGCATGTGCCTGTCGGGCAGCCTGCGCCTCTTGTTCGCGCGGGCCGACATGCGCAGCACGGCGACGGTGGTGTCGACCATCAATCTCATCGGCTACACGGGATCGGCGGTTCTTAGCGGGATGATGGGCGCGCTCGTGGGCGCGACGACGCTCGTGGGCGTGCTTGCGGCGCTGGCCATGTTCGCGGCCGTCGCCACGGTTCTAGTGTTCGCGCGCACGCGCTAACGCAGCGGAGTCGCGGGCTTTGCTATACTGGGTTTTTCGACGAAACGAGGACGAGCGATGCCGATAGCCGTGAGCGCATGCCTGCTGGGGGAGCCGTGCCGCTACGATGGGAAGTCGCGTCCCTGCGAGGACGTGCTGAAGCTGCACGACGCTTGCGAGATGGTTCCCGTGTGCCCCGAGGTGCTGGGCGGGCTGCCTGTGCCGCATGCCCCCTGCGAGATCGCCGCCGCCGAGCGCGCGCTGCGCGTGACGGACGCGGACGGGGTCGACGTCACGGACGCGTTTTTGGCCGGAGCCGCCAAGACGGTGGAGCTGGCGAAGGAGCAGGGGTGCAAGCTGGCCGTGCTCAAGGCGAAGAGCCCTTCGTGCGGATGCGGCCTCGTGTACGACGGCGCGTTCGCCGGCGAGCTCGTGCCCGGTTACGGCGTGGCGGCGCGCGCCTTGCGCGAGGCGGGCGTGCGGGTGCTCGACGAGGTGTGGTTCGCGGCTTGTGTTCGGGCCGGCGAGGCGCGGCATCCCGGTTGTCCGCCGGCGATTCTGGCGGAGACGTCGGGGGAGTGCCCTGCGCTCGAGACCGAGCGCCTCGTGCTGCGCCCGCTCGTTTCCGACGATATCGACGACGTGTACGCCTACTGCAGCGATCCCGCCGTCGGGCCCGATGCCGGATGGGCCCCGCACCGCACGCGCGAGGACTCGCGCATGTTCGTGGAGGTGATCGCGAGCGAGCCTCATGTGTTCGGCATCTTCGAGAAGACGGGCGCGGGGACGGGAGCCACGGGGCCGTGCATCGGGTCGATCGGCCTCATCCGCGATCCGCAGCGGCGCAACGTCGACTGCCTCATGCTGGGCTATGCGCTCGCGCGCACGGCATGGGGGCGGGGCTGCATGACCGAGGCGGCGGACGAGATGCTGCGCTACGGCTTCGAGGAGCTGGGGCTTGGCCTGATCACGTGCACGCACTACACGTTCAACGATCGTTCGCGCCGCGTGATCGAGAAGGCGGGCTTCGTCCACGAGGGCACCATCCACGGCGCCGAAGCAACCCCCGACGGCCTCATGCAGGACTTCGAATCGTACTATTTTCCCCGCGAGCTTTGGGATGAGGCGAAGGGACGGGGCTAACGTCTCATTTCGAGGTCGACCGCGGCCAGCTTGTCGACGAGCTTGCGGTAGATCCGGTCGCGCATCCACGGTTCCGTCGATGCGGCCAGCGCCTCGTCGAGGTCCATCCAGCGCACGCCGCTGTTCTCGTCGGGCTTGACGCGCAGCGGGTCGTCGGGCGACGCGACGGCCAGATACGTCACGTTGAGGTGTACATGCGAGCTGACGTAGCGCCCGCGTTTCTCGTGCCCGTCCACGGTGAGCACCTCGAGCGAGAAGATGTTCCCCGGCCCGCACGGCACGATGCGCGCGTCGGCGACGCCGGTCTCCTCCTCCAATTCGCGCAGCGCCACCTGTTCCAGGTCGCGCTCTCCGTCGGCGTGCCCGCCTATCCAGCTCCACGACCCGTACGTGTTGTGGAACACCATGAGCGTCTTGGTCGCGGTCGGGTCGACCGTCCAGATCGAGCACGTCATATGCGCGAGCGAGTCGCGTTGGAAGACCCGCGGGTCGGCTTCCAGCTGTCGGAGGATAACCTCGCGATCGGATGCCTCCTGCTGGTTGAAGGGTTGGTAGGAGCGTATGTCGGTGGTGAGGGACATGGGGGTATTGTACAACCCGGTTGTTCTTCGGGCATGCTTCATGCACCTGTTTTTTGGATTAGACATTCTTTCAATGATAAACGAAAACGCTTTTCTGCAAGTCCCGCTTGGGGGACATGCGAAAACAGTTTCCAGAGTATCATCGAGAGCTATAAAAATGATTAGAGAGCTTATGCATGTCAAGATGAGTTATATTTTATAGCTGAACGGCGCGCGATTGCGCCAACTGACGGGAGGTATTCATGTACGTATCCCATGTTGCCGAAGATGGGCGTATCGAAGAAGTGGCCGACCATCTTCGCGAGGTGGCCGAGATGGCGGCTGAATTCGCGCGGCCGTTCGGAGCCGAGTCTTGGGCTTATGCGGCAGGCATGGCCCACGATATCGGCAAGTACTCCGCAGAATTCCAGAACCGCATCCTCCGTGACGGCCGCAAGGTGGACCACTCCACGGCGGGGGCTTATGAGCTATATGAGCGGGCCGGGTTGCCACTGCTCGGCTTCTGCATCGCGGGACACCACGGAGGCCTGCCCGATAGCGGATCATTGGCCGAACCGGATGGACCGTCGCTGATAGGACGCTTTCGCAAAGCGGAGCATCGCCAGCTTCCCGACTATCGCGCTTATGCTCGCGAGGTCGAGCTGCCCGAGACGGAATCGGTCACTTTCGACAACATGGCTCATTTCGATCCCTTCTCGATCGCCTTTTTGACGCGCATGGTGTTCTCGTGTCTGGTCGATGCGGACTTCCTCTGCACGGAGCGCTTCATGAAGGGGTCGGCGCGCGAGCATCTGAACGCCGATTCGCTCGAAACATTGAACGAGCGCCTCGAGTGCGTGATCCAATCGTTCTACCCTCCTCGAACCGAACTCAGCAAGACGCGTTGCTCTATTCTGGACGCGTGTGCCGAATCGGCATCGGATGCTCCAGGCGTTTTCTCGCTCACGGTTCCCACCGGCGGCGGCAAGACGTACGCCTCGCTGCGCTTCGCTTTGCGGCATGCGCTCTCTGACGGGCATAATATGCGACGCGTCATCTATGCGGTACCCTACACGTCGATCATCGAGCAGAACGCCGAGGTGTTTCGCAAGGTGGTCGGCGCGAACAACGTTCTCGAACATCATGGCAACTTCGATTTCGATAATGCGGGCGAAGATGGAGGGCTGTTGCGACTTGCGACGGAGAATTGGGATGCGCCCGTCGTGGTCACAACGAATGTGCAGCTTTTCGAATCGCTGTACGCCAGCAAAACGTCGCGTTGCCGCAAATTGCACAATATCACGAACAGCGTGATCGTGCTCGACGAGGCTCAGATGCTCCCTGCGAAGCAGCTGCTGCCTTGCGTGCGGGCGCTGGCCGAGTTGGTTCACCGCTATGGATGCACGGTAGTGCTCTGCACGGCCACCCAGCCGTCGCTAGACAAGATGTTCGGTTTGTACGGATGTCCGGTGCGCGAGATCGCTCCCGAGCCGCAAGCTCTGTACGAGCGTTTGCGGCGCACTGAGTATCGCTTCATCGGCAAGATCGAAGATGCGGTGCTCGCTGACAGGTTGTCTTCTCGTGAACAAGTGCTTTGCGTCGTCAATAGTCGAAGTCAGGCGAAATCCCTCTATGATTTGGTGCAAGCGTCGTCGGATGACGGAGACGGCGTGTTCCATCTGTCCACGCTCATGCATTCGGTTCATCGAGAGAAGGCGCTCGCCGAGATACGCCTGCGGCTGGTTCGAGGAGAAACCTGCAGGGTGATCGCAACGAGCTTGATCGAGGCCGGTGTCGATGTCGATTTTCCTATCGTGTACCGCGCGCTTGCCGGAGTGGACAGCATGGTTCAATGTGCTGGTCGATGCAACCGCGAGGGAAGGCATCCTGTTTACGAGAGCGTCGTCTACCTGTTCGAGCCGGGTACGGGGTACGGCGTTCCGAATGATATTAGTCAAAAATGCGCGATCGCGCGTTCGGTAATGCTGGAGATGGGGGTCGACATCCGAGCTGCCGAGGCGGTGGAAGAGGGTGTCGCATGCGATATCGGTTCGCTTGGGGCGATCGCGTCGTATTTTGAACAGTTGCACGATATACGCCGCGACCGGCTGGATGCGGAAGGCGTGCTCGAGGACCTCACGGAAATTGGTCGGGCGGAGTTCCATGAAGGCAAGTCGGTTCCCCTTATCCCCTTCAAGCATGCCGCCGATCGCTTCCGTATGATCGAAGACGGATCGTGCTCCATCATCGTTCCTGATCCCGCGATAGCGCAGCAGCTTCACGAGCTTCGCGTGGGAGTCGCTTCCCGGGGTTCGATGCGCCGGGTGGCGCGCTATTCGGTGAGTCTCTACGACAATGACGTCAAAGCGTTGCAGAGCACGGGTGCCATCAGATTGCTGGATGGGGATACATACGAGTTGGTGGATACCGGCCTCTACAGCGAAGAAACGGGACTCGATGCCTCGCAGGCTGGAGGAAAGGGCTTGTTCTTGTAGCGGCCGAAAAGCCGAGCTTTTTCAAAGTTGTACCAGAACAGTCCCACGCGTGCAGTTCGAAGCTGGTATGCTGCATGTATAAGCACCTTGATAATTTTATGAAATCAAGGATCTCGATCATCTGAAGAATCGAGCGGTAGAAAAGAGTAAAACGTACAGGAAGGAGGTGTCCTATGGCTTATGGCATTTGCGTCGAAGTATGGGGCGATCGAGCGCTCTTCACGCGTCCGGAACTTTCGGTGGAGCGCGTGTCGTACGACGCGATGACTCCCAGCGCTGCGAGAGGGCTGCTCGAGAGCATTTACTGGCATCCGGGCATGCGCTACACCATCGACCGTATCCATGTGCTCAATCCCATCCGATTCACGAACGTGCGCCGAAACGAGGTGAAATCGAAAGCGCTCGCCAGTACCATGCGCACGGCGGCGACAGGGGGAGGAAAGCTTCCCTATATCAATACGAAGGACGATATCCAGCAGAGGGCGTCACTCATCCTCATCGATGTTCGCTATGTTATAGAGGCTCATTTCGACCTCACCGACAAGGCCACGCCGGACGACAACGCTGGTAAATTCAAGGACATTATCAGGCGAAGGCTCGAACGTGGGCAGTGCTACTCGATGCCCTACTTCGGAACACGCGAGTTCCCGGCGCATTTCAAAGCATGCGAAGAGGTTCCGTCATCTTGCGGGTTCTATGCAGACGAAAGCGAACGTGACCTCGGCTTCATGTTGTACGACATGGACTACCGCGATCCGAAGAACATTGCCCCTATGTTCTTCCGCGCGGTCATGCGCAACGGGGTGATCGACGTGGCGGGAAGCGAGGTGTTTCGATGATCCTTCAAGCGCTGGTCGGCTTTTACGAGCAGCTCGCTAAAGAGCATCCTGAGAAGATCGCTCGGGTGGGGTGGTGCTCGCGTCAGGTGGCGTTCATGCTGGTGCTGTCGTCCGAGGGCGAACTGGTCAATGTTATTCCATCCGATGAGAAGCGCGGTTGGACGATGATGGTTCCCGAGCAGGTGAAGCGCACGGTGGGTGTGGCAGCGAACCTGTTATGCGACAACGCGACCTATCTGCTTGGCATCGATGCGAAGGGCAAGCCCGAACGCGCTCGGCAGTGCTTCGAAGCTGCGAGGGAGCGGCATCTCGCGTTCTTGCAGGGGGTTGGTTCTCCGTCTGCAGCGGCGATCCGCCGTTTCTTCGAAACGTGGAACCCTGAAGATGCGCTTTCCCGCGTGGCCGTTACGGATGCAGGGGAGGCTTTGCTCGCTGGAGGGAATCTCGTGTTCAGAGTGGACGGCAAGAACGCGCTGGACGATCCCGCCATCCGGTCGGCTTGGGAAAAGGCCTGCGAAAAGCCCTCGGAGGGCGCGGCTGTTATGACCTGTCTAGTATCGGGCAAACAAGCTCCTATTGCCCGGCTGCATCCCGCCATCAAGGGCGTTGTGGGCGCGCAGGCCATGGGTGCTTCGCTCGTCGGGTTCAACGCGCGAGCATTTGAATCCTACGGGCACGACGAAGAGCAGGGCCTTAACGCGCCGGTGAGCGAGTACGCGACGTTCGCTTATTCTACGGCGCTCAACTACCTGCTTTCAGATCGCAAGCACCATATGAGGATCGGCGATACGACAGTAGTGTACTGGGCTGACAAGCACGATCAGGCCTGCGTCGACATCATGTCCGATTTCTTGAATCCTCAAACAGGAGGTGGCGACGATAAAGACAACGAAAGCGGCAAAGGTGATCCCGATCGCGTCATAGACGCGGTTATGCAGAGACTTGCGCAAGGGCTTCCTATTGGGGAGGTCGATCCTGATGCCAACTTCTATGTGCTCGGACTTGCTCCGAACGCTGCTCGCTTGTCGGTTCGTTTCTTTCAGCGGGATACGTTCGGCGCCATGCTCGACAATTTGTACCAGCACTACGAGAGACTCGATATCGCGCGCGCTCCGTATGAGAAGAAGTACCTCGTGCCATACCGCTTACTGGTTGAAACCGAGAATCCGAATGCGAAGCAGCCGGCTGCCACATCGCTGCTTGGCGGTGCGCTCCTTCGCTCCATTTTGGGGAACCAGCGCTACCCGGAGGCTCTTTTCGAGCAGACGATCCTGCGCGTGCGAGCAACACAGGATAACGAGGAGCGGCGCACGCGCAAGGTGACGCGCGGTCGAGCAGCCATCATCAAGGCATACCTGATAAAAAACTGCAACCGAAGCGAGGAGGAGGTCACCGTGGGACTGAACGAAGAGCGTTCCGACGCTCCCTACGTGCTGGGAAGGTTGTTCTCGGTGCTCGAGAGCATTCAAGAAGCCGCAAGCCCCGGTTTGAATTCGACGATTAAGAACAAATACTACGATTCGGCGAGTGCCACTCCGAGCGTGATCTTCCCGATCGTGATCGGCTTGTGCGACAAGCACCTCACCAAGCTTTCGCGAGACAGCAAGGGGCTTGCCGTGCACTACGAGAAGATGCGCGGGGAGCTTCTCGGCAAGTTGGACGCGTTTCCCAAACGGCTCTCGCTTGAGGAACAGGGCGATTTCATCTTGGGATACTACCATCAAAACCAAAAGCGCTTTGAAAAGCGCGATGCTGAATCCGACCAGATCCAGGAGGCATAGCCATGAGCAATCCTATCAAGAACCGTTACGATTTCGTTGTCTACTTCGATGTCGAGAACGGCAACCCCAACGGTGACCCGGATGCTGGCAATATGCCGCGCATCGACCCGGAAACCGGATACGGCATCGTCACGGACGTATGCCTGAAGCGCAAAGTGCGCAACTACGTCGAAACGGTGAAGGAGGACGATCCCGGTTTCGACATCTACGTGAAGGATGGCTCCATTCTCAACGTGAACGATGCTCGCGCGTTCGAAGCGCTTGGCATCGATGCGAAAGACATAAAGAAGCTCAAGAAGGATGATCCTGAGCTTGACGAGAAGATTCGCGACTTCATGTGCGCGACGTTCTACGACGTGCGCACGTTCGGCGCGGTGATGACGACGTTTGTGAAAAACTCGCTCAACTGCGGCCAGGTGCGAGGTCCGGTGCAGCTGACGTTCGCTCGAAGCGTCGACCCTATCATTCCTCAGGAGATCACCATCACGCGCGTAGCCAAGACCACCGAAGAACGCGCCGAAGCGAGCAACACCGAGATGGGCCGCAAGTACGTGGTTCCCTATGCGCTCTATCGCGGGGAGGGCTACGTTTCTGCGAACTTGGCGCGCAAATCGACGGGATTCTCGGAGGACGACCTCGCCCTTCTGTGGGATGCTATCGTCAACATGTTCGAGCACGATCATTCGGCTGCGCGCGGCAAGATGGCGGTTCGCGCGCTCGTGGTGTTCAAACATGACAGCGAGCTTGGCAATGCGCCGTCGTACAAGCTGTTCGACGCTGTTTCAACCCAGAAGAAAGCCGGCGTGGAGGCTCCGCGTTCCATCGACGACTACGAGGAGATCACCGTTGACGAGGGCGCCGTGCCCGAGGGGGTCACGGTTCTGAGGATGGTGTAGCGGTGTACGACGAGGACGAGTTCCTCGCGCTGTCCGGTATCCAGCACTTCGCGTTCTGCCGACGACAGTGGGCGCTCATCCATATCGAGCAAGCGTGGGCCGACAACGTGTTGACAGCCCAAGGCGAGCTCATGCACAAACGCGCCCATGATGAAGAGCTGCGCGAACGGCGAGGCGATACCCTCGTCGTTCGCGGCTTGTCGGTGCATTCGCGTGCGCTCGGCTTGTCAGGGAAGTGCGATGTCGTCGAATTCCATAAGGATACGCATGGCCATCCTCTCGCAGGAGAGGATGGCCTTTGGCGCGCCGTGCCGGTGGAGTACAAGCGTGGGTCGAGCAAGGCGAACGATGCCGACCGACTGCAATTGTGCGCACAGGCGTTGTGCTTGGAGGAGATGCTTGGGGCGGATGTGCCCATTGGGTTCCTCTACTACGGCGAAACGCGTTCGCGCGAAAAGGTGGAGTTCGACGAGTCGTTGCGCGCCTTGGTTGGCTCGATGGCGGAGGAGATGCATGCCTTGTATCGACGTCGTCATACGCCACGGGTGAAGCCTTTCTCGGCCTGTCGGTCGTGCTCGTTGAACGACCTCTGCCTGCCGCGCGCCATCAATCGGGCGACGGTCGGGGAGTATGTGGCCAAAAGGCTTTCCGAGGAGGAGCTATGAGGCATTTGCTCAACACGCTTTACGTGTTCACGGAAGACGCGTATCTCATGCTCGATGGGGAGAACGTGGTTGTACGTCGCGATGGCGCAGAGCTTGGACGAGTGCCGCTCCATACGCTCGAGGGCATCCTCTGCTTCTCGTACCGAGGTGCAAGTCCTGCCCTTATGGGTGCTTGCGTCGAACGGGGCGTTGGCTTGTCGTTCTTCGATCGGAAGGGTCGTTTCCTTGCAGGCGCATACGGCGAGCAGCGCGGAAACGTGCTGCTGCGAAAAACGCAGTATGCATGGTCTGAAGACACCGAAAAGAGCCTTGCTATCGCTCGGAATTTCATTGTGGGAAAGCTCTACAACGGTCGTTGGGTGCTCGAACGGGCGGTGCGCGACCATGGGTTGCGTATTGATACGGGATCGGTGAAGGCAACCAGCATGAGGCTTGACGGCTCACTTCGTAGTGCGGCCGAGTGTGAAACGATGGATTCCTTGCGAGGGATTGAGGGCGACGCGGCTGCAGAGTATTTCGGCGTGTTCGATGAGCTGGTGTTGCGAGATAGGGAGACGTTTCGTTTTACAGGTAGAGCGCGGCGTCCTCCGACTGATGCGATGAACGCTATGCTGTCTCTGTTCTACACGGTTCTGGCTTTCGATTGCGCGTCTGCGCTTGAGGGTGTTGGGCTTGATCCGTTCGTGGGTTTCATGCATGCGGATAGGCCTGGTCGACGCTCGCTTGCTTTGGACTTAATGGAGGAGCTGCGGCCGGTGTTCGTCGATCGGTTCGTGCTTTCCGCCGTGAACAACCGGGTGGTGAGTTCGAAGGATTTTGAAAAGCGGGAATCGGGTGAGGTTCGGTTGGGCGATGAAGGGAGACGGGCTTTGTTCGGCGCTTGGCAAGAGCGAAAGAAGGAGACGATCACCCATCCCTTTTTGAAGGAGAAGATCCCCCGGGGGCTTGTGCCGCATGTGCAGGCGCTGTTGCTCGCTCGTTGCTTGCGCGGCGATCTAGACGGCTACCCGCCGTTTCTATGGAAGTGAGATGGTTGGCATGCTGACAGTGATTACCTACGACGTGAATACCGAGGATCCGGCAGGCCGACGTCGCTTGCGAAAAGTGGCGCGACATTGCGTCAATTACGGTCAGCGTGTCCAGAACTCAGTGTTCGAATGCGTTGCCGATGCTGCGACGATGGTTCGTATCAAGAGCGAGCTCGTCGAGCTGATCGATCCGGAGAAAGATAGTTTGCGATTCTACAGTCTTGGAAGCAAATATGAGACGAAGATTGAGCATGTAGGTGCGAAGCCAACGTACGAAGCTGAAGGGTTCTTGGCATTGTAGGACCATGGTGCGAGCACGAAGCTCGCATATGACATACGTGAGGTTCGCACCAAATAGTGTGACATAAAGATGCCTGACGCGCTTGTTGCGTGTACCTTGTTTGTCTATTGGCGCTATATGTTGATCGAGGCAGTAAATTTTGCGCATAATATTGCGGTCACTCCCCGCATGGGGAGTGCGGGTTGAAATCTGAACGACTACGGGCTGCAAGACCTCGTGGGGCGTCACTCCCCGCATGGGGAGTGCGGGTTGAAATCCCTTTATTACAGGTACATAAACACCGACCGCGGTCACTCCCCGCATGGGGAGTGCGGGTTGAAATTACTCCGAAACGGAGTACATCCATGACACGGAGGTCACTCCCCGCATGGGGAGTGCGGGTTGAAATCGACACCTGCGCCTGAGTGTTTCCGATGGTAAGGTCACTCCCCGCATGGGGAGTGCGGGTTGAAATACGATCAGCCCGCCGTCTATCCGATGGCGCAGCGTCACTCCCCGCATGGGGAGTGCGGGTTGAAATCAGATGTCGCCGTTCATGGGCGCTTCAAGATCGGTCACTCCCCGCATGGGGAGTGCGGGTTGAAATCTCATAGTATGCGGGGCGCTGATGCGCGCCCCGGTCACTCCCCGCATGGGGAGTGCGGGTTGAAATCTCATTGGTGATCTCAATTCCAACCGGCACGAAGTCACTCCCCGCATGGGGAGTGCGGGTTGAAATTCCAGTATACAGAGCGTTGCGCAAGTTGTCCTGGGTCACTCCCCGCATGGGGAGTGCGGGTTGAAATCCGTGCTGCGCCCGCCCAATTCCATGAAAAGGCGTCACTCCCCGCATGGGGAGTGCGGGTTGAAATCAAAACCGAGAGGATGCTCATATCCGACGGCCGCGTCACTCCCCGCATGGGGAGTGCGGGTTGAAATAGGCCCTTAAAGCCCGCAATTACGACCTGTTGAGTCACTCCCCGCATGGGGAGTGCGGGTTGAAATACCTTGTAAAAGCCGTCGATGCGCGCGTACTCGGGTCACTCCCCGCATGGGGAGTGCGGGTTGAAATTCATATTCATAGATGTTCTCTGGCAGTCCAGGGAGGTCACTCCCCGCATGGGGAGTGCGGGTTGAAATCACATAGTCACGCCATAATCATCGCGCGAGAGCGTCACTCCCCGCATGGGGAGTGCGGGTTGAAATTACTTAGTGTGTTATATGCGCCGCAAATACTATGTCACTCCCCGCATGGGGAGTGCGGGTTGAAATGGATACGCTCTCATGCATGCATACCCTGTGGCCGGTCACTCCCCGCATGGGGAGTGCGGGTTGAAATTTGTTGTCGCCGTTCCTCGCGGCAGCCACCTCGGCGTCACTCCCCGCATGGGGAGTGCGGGTTGAAATCGATGCCGACCACGACGATAGCGCCCATGATGGGTCACTCCCCGCATGGGGAGTGCGGGTTGAAATGGGCTGACGACCCAAAGAAAAGTCAGCGCCGCGTCACTCCCCGCATGGGGAGTGCGGGTTGAAATTACTATGTTTACAGTACCGAGGAGCTGAGGCCGTGTCACTCCCCGCATGGGGAGTGCGGGTTGAAATTTGCCGACGTGCTGGACGGCTACAACCGCACCCACGAGTCACTCCCCGCATGGGGAGTGCGGGTTGAAATAGCCTCTTTTCGCTCGTCGCGTTCGTCGAGCTGGTCACTCCCCGCATGGGGAGTGCGGGTTGAAATTAAACGAACTTGAACAGACGCATTTTGATAACCGTCACTCCCCGCATGGGGAGTGCGGGTTGAAATGAGTTCGTTACCGACACGATCGGCCTCATCGGGTCACTCCCCGCATGGGGAGTGCGGGTTGAAATGAGCTCGCCTGTGTACCCGTCGTTGGTGACGATGGTCACTCCCCGCATGGGGAGTGCGGGTTGAAATACGTTGCCCGGATCGAGCTTGAGCGCGCGCTCGAGTCACTCCCCGCATGGGGAGTGCGGGTTGAAATTCGACGACGGCCCTCACGTCGTCGATGGTGCGGCCGTCACTCCCCGCATGGGGAGTGCGGGTTGAAATTATCACATGGAGCGGACGAGGTTCTCCGCGCGAGGTCACTCCCCGCATGGGGAGTGCGGGTTGAAATATCTTGGGCGTGCCGGGAGCGGGCAAGAGCTTCAGTCACTCCCCGCATGGGGAGTGCGGGTTGAAATATGGCGAGTACTTGGACGTAGTTGACGGTCGCCGGTCACTCCCCGCATGGGGAGTGCGGGTTGAAATACGTATACGGGCTTCGCGCCGGTGCCGTTGACGTCCGTCACTCCCCGCATGGGGAGTGCGGGTTGAAATGACAACGCGATGGCCAAGGTATCGACCATCGCGGTCACTCCCCGCATGGGGAGTGCGGGTTGAAATGATCCGCTACGACAACGTAGGGGATCAGGCCGAGTCACTCCCCGCATGGGGAGTGCGGGTTGAAATAATGAATCGATCAAGCGCGCCAACGGCGAACTCACCGTCACTCCCCGCATGGGGAGTGCGGGTTGAAATGAAACCGTGCGCGACGGCGGAAGCAAGCTGGACGGTCACTCCCCGCATGGGGAGTGCGGGTTGAAATGGAGAAACATATAAAAAGGACGGTGTAATCTCGGTCACTCCCCGCATGGGGAGTGCGGGTTGAAATCAGTTGATGTCTTTTCGCAGGTCGATGGCGCACGCGTCACTCCCCGCATGGGGAGTGCGGGTTGAAATAAGCCGACGAATACGCCGGCGAACGCCATTCAGCGTCACTCCCCGCATGGGGAGTGCGGGTTGAAATAGGCCCTGTCGGCCCGGTCGGCCCTGTCGGCCCCGTCACTCCCCGCATGGGGAGTGCGGGTTGAAATATGTCGGCCTTGGTGAACTCGGACAGGTCGAAGCGTCACTCCCCGCATGGGGAGTGCGGGTTGAAATATGCTACTAGACGATTTTTTTGTTCCGAAATTGGTCACTCCCCGCATGGGGAGTGCGGGTTGAAATGGGCTGACGACCCAAAGAAAAGTCAGCGCCGCGTCACTCCCCGCATGGGGAGTGCGGGTTGAAATTACTATGTTTACAGTACCGAGGAGCTGAGGCCGTGTCACTCCCCGCATGGGGAGTGCGGGTTGAAATAGCCTCTTTTCGCTCGTCGCGTTCGTCGAGCTGGTCACTCCCCGCATGGGGAGTGCGGGTTGAAATTAAACGAACTTGAACAGACGCATTTTGATAACCGTCACTCCCCGCATGGGGAGTGCGGGTTGAAATTGGCAGCCTCTCGCAGGGTCTCGGCTGGCTCAAGTCACTCCCCGCATGGGGAGTGCGGGTTGAAATGAAAAGCTGCACCGGCGTGCCGACCGTGATGCCGTTAGTCACTCCCCGCATGGGGAGTGCGGGTTGAAATGGCACTGACGTGAACGAAAGCGTCAAGGCTGCAAACGTCACTCCCCGCATGGGGAGTGCGGGTTGAAATCCCACCGCGATCACCCAGAACGTCGAGTACCTGGTCACTCCCCGCACGGGGAGTGCGGGTTGAAATATGTCGGGGAAAAGGCGCGAACCCATGTAGGCGGTCACTCCCCGCATGGGGAGTGCGGGTTGAAATCAGGTAGGCGTTGACGGCCTTGTCGTTGGCCTCGGCCAGTTACTCCCCGCATGGGGAGTGCGGGTTGAAATCTACGATGCCATGGCGTCCTATGCATTCACGGGGTCACTTCCCGCATGGGGAGTGCGGGTTGAAATGAGGAATATACGCGATTCGTTGAAACGGATGTAGATCACTTCCCGCATGGGGAGTGCGGGGTGAAATGGCACCGCGGTGTACTCCGTGCTCGAGAACGCGCGGGTCACTCCCCGCATGGGAGTGCGGGTTGAAACTGTTCGGGTTGGCTGGCAAGCTGAACGCTGACACGTCATCGTTCAGCTTGCGGGCGCGCGGGTTGAAGTCGCGCGCAGCTGTCGTGGTACGGCCGAGGCGTGGTCGGTCGTACCACTCGCGGGCGCGCGGGTAGAAGCAGGGTATCCGGGTTGAAATCGAGCAGCGTTTCGGCAGGTTCTGTCGCTCCCTAACGAAGGGGCGACCGATCCTTGCCGTCGCTTCCTATCGAGAACGCGGATTGATTCGCTGATTCCGAGTTTTGCTCGTCGGACGTCTGCGCCGAGTTGCGAAAGGCGCAGACGTCCTTCGGATCGCTACTCCACCACCAAATCAACGAACTCAAACGTCGTGCAGTCAACCAGGCCGCGGTTCGTCAGGCGCAGTTCGGGCAGGCATGCTAGCGGGATCAGGGCCATCGTCATGAACGGCGACGGCATGGTGCAGCCGATCTCGGCCCATGCGCCCTCCAAAGCATGTACCTTCTCGCTCATCGTTACGGCGTCGAGCGAGTCCATCAAACCGGCGATAGGAAGCTCCACCAACCCCAGGATCTCCCCGTCGGCGACCACCGCCATGCCGCCGCCGCAGGCGGCCAGCGTGTTCGCGGCCAGGGCCATGTCCTCGTCGTTCGTGCCCACCACCAGCAAATTGTGCGCGTCGTGCGCCACGGTGGACGCCATCGCGCCGCGCTTGATGCCGAAGCCCTTCACGAAGCCGCAGCCGCACGTGCCCGTCTCGTGATGGCGTTCGAACACGAACGTCTTCAGCACGTCCTGCTGAAGGTCGGACTCAAGCCGCCCGTCCACGACCGGCAGGTCCACATGCGCCTCGAACGTGCCGACCTTGGCGGGGATGATCTCGATCGCGCGCACCCGCACGGTTCCGTCGGCAACGCCTTCGGGTGCGGGCACCTCGAACGATGCGGGCGTCAGCTCGCGACCCAGGTGCATCGAGTGCGTAACCCAGTCGGGGAATTGGAACGGCGGCAGGTCGAACAGGGCGCGGCCGTCTTCCGCCACCACGTCGCCGTCGATCAGCACGCGGGTGACCCTCAGGTCCTCCAGATCGTCCAAGAACACGATGTCGGCGCACTTGCCCGGCGCGATGGAGCCCAGGTCGTGGTCCATCTGGAAGCACTGAGCGCAGTTGATGGTGACCATCTGGATGGCGGTCACCGCGTCGATCCCCAGCCCGACGGCCACCCGCACGATGTGGTCGAGGTGCCCGTCGGCCACCAGCGTGTGCGGGTGCGTGTCGTCGCTGACCAGCGTCGCGAAGCGCGTGTCGATGTCGTTCGCCAGCACGGCTTCGGCCAGCACCGGCAGGTCCTTCCATGCCGAGCCGTAGCGCAGCTGGGCGTACATGCCGAGGCGCATCTTCGCCAACACGTCCTCGGGGCGCGTTGACTCGTGGCAGCAGCGCACGCCCGAGGCGATGTAGGCGTTCAGGCCCCGGTCGGTCTCGGGCATGGAGTAATGGCCGGTCACGATCTTGCCTGCCTCCAGCGTGGCACCCACTTCGCCATGCGCGTGGTCCGTGCTTCCTAGGATGCCCGGGAAGTTCATCATCTCGCCGAGCCCCACGACGCTCGGCCATGCCATCGTCTCGGCCACGTCGTCCGGGCCGATGGACGAACCGGTGTCCTCGAAGCCGGGCACGGCGGGCACGCACGACGGGGTGGTGATCATCGTCTTGAGCGGCGTGCGCCGCGCGTCCTCCTCCATCACCTTCACGCCGTCGAGGCCTAGCACGTTGCAGATCTCGTGCGGGTCCATGTAGATGCCCGTGGTGCCGTGCGGCACGACGGCGCGCGCGTATTCGCCCACGCCCATCATGGACGATTCCACGTGGATGTGCCCGTCGAGGAACCCTGGCGCGATGTACTGCCCCTTCGCATCGATGACCTGCGTGTCCTCGCCGATGCAGTGGTCTGCCCGGCCGAGGTAGGCGATGCGGCCCTCGGCGATGGCCACGTCCACGTCCTCCTGGATCTCGGCCGTGCACACGTTCACGAGCTTCGCGCCCTTGATCACCGTCTCGGCGGGCGCGAGCCCCTGGGCGACGGCGGACAGGGTTTTCGAGCATTCCCACAGCGGCTTCTTGCAGAACTTGTTGATCATGCCTCGCTCCTTCGATGAACGGCGCCGTCTCTTCGGCGCAGGGTCGATACGGTCATTATCTGCCTTGCTCAAGCTGCCGTCCACGATCCCTTTCTAGACTTCAAGCGGAATGCGCAAACGTTCTGTTGCGTCCGCGCTGACGTCCTCGGGTGTATACTGCGAGTCGCTTTGCGCGCCGTGCACCCGTACCGAAAGGACCGATCATGCTGGTTACCACCCTCGACCATGCCGCTGGCAACGATTACCTCGCCGCGCGTTTTCAGAAGGCGTATGCTTTTTTGAACAGGGATGACCTCGGGTCGCTCCCGCTCGGCCGCGTCGACATCGACGGGGACGCCGTGTTCGCCAACGTGCAGGAATACGACACGGTTCCCGCCGAGGAGAAGCAGCTGGAGGCGCACCGCCGCTACTACGACGTGCAGTTCGTCGTGTCGGGCGAGGAGGTCATGCAGTATGCGCCGCTCGAAGGCCTCGCGAAAGTACAGCCCTTTGACGAAGACGCCGATTTCGGGCTGTACTGCACACCCGAGCGTCCCAGCTCCATCGTGCTGCGTGCGGGCGACGTGGCCGTGCTCGCACCCGAAGACGCCCACAAGCCGGGATGCGCGCTCGACGCCCCATGCTGCGTGCGCAAGATCGTCGTCAAGGTGCTCGTGTAGCGCGCATGGATCCCCGGGCAGAAAACGATCCGTCGTTCTACCTGTACGTGCTCGAATGCGCCGACGGCACATGGTACACGGGCTACACCGTGGACGTCGCCGAACGCGTGCGCGCGCATAACGCCGGCGCGGGCGCGAAGTACACGCGCAGCCGCCTTCCCGTGCGCCTGCTCGCGCAGGCGGCTTACGCGACGAAGCACGAGGCCATGAGCGCCGAGTACCGCTTCAAGCGCCTCACGCGCCGTCAGAAAGAACGGCTCGTGCGCCGTGCCGCGCGCGAGCCGTTCGAGCAGGTTCTGAGCGACCTCATGCCCGCGGCGGGTGTGCGCGAAGACACGGAAGGTGTTGATGTCGGAGGGGAGGCGCGATGAGCCTGCGAAGCGCCGGCGACGACGTCGTTTCCCGGATCGCGCGCTTGTTGGAGCTCGAAGGCGACCGGTGGCGGCCTCATCGGGCGCTCGAGCTGCTGTCGTTCGTGCTGGGCGACCGCGCCCAGGTGGGCGATGCGTCCCGCTACATATTCGCGTACGCGCGCCATCGGGGCTACGACCTGCCGCCGTACCCGTTGGCGGGGTGCGGGGAGATCCGCGCGTTCTTCGCCGACGAGGGCGTGCGCAACGTGCCCGACTGGTACGGGAAGAAGCTCGGGCTCGACGAGCGCGCCTACGAGGCGCTGCCGTCGCAGACCGTCGTCGTGTTGCGCGACCGTGCCGACCGGCGCAAGGCGTTCTTCCTCGACGGCATCCGCTATCGCAACGCCGCCGCCTTCGAGAACCTCGTCGATAGCGGCTTCTCCCGCACGCTTTCCGAAGACGATCTGGAAGCGCTGTTGAGCCGCGTGCTCGCGTTTTTGACCGGCGACGATGCGTCCGTCGAGGCGGAAACGACGGCCGTCGGCCCGCTTCGCGGCTCCTCTTGCGCGTTCTAGCGGACCGGCTCGGCTTCGGCCATCGCTTCCAGCAGCTGGCGCATCTCGGCGCTGTTCTTGAGCGCGAAGCGGGCGCGGGTGGGGCCGCCGCCTATCTTGACGGTCCACGCGTCGTCGGGCGCGGCTTCGAACACGTCCTCGTCGGTGCGGTCGTCGCCGGCCGCCAGCAAGAAGCCGTAGGCGGGGTCGCGGAACCAGCGGTGGGCCGCGTGCCCCTTGTCGACGCCGCGCGGCTTCACCTCGATCACCTTGTTGCCGTCCATGAGCGCGATGCCGCGGTCGGCCAGGCCGTCTCCCAGCGCGCATCTGATCTCGATGACGCGCCGTTCGGCCAGCTCCTGGCTGCACATGCGGTAATGCCACACCAGCGAGTAGTCCTTCTCTTCCAGCAGCGATCCGGGCGTGCGGTCGACGAAGTCGGCCAGCACGGGGCGGATGGCGTCCTTCCAGCTGTTGTCGAGCGGTTCCTGCAGCGTCCATGCCCGCTCGCTCGCCGTGCCTCCGTCCGCTTGCGCGGCGAACCAAACGCCGTGCTCGGCCACGAGGGCGACGGGAAGCCGGCCCAGCCATGCCTCGAGCGTGGCGTGGTCGCGCCCCGACACCACCACCACGTCGTTGTCCGCGCTGCCGCCCAGGCGCGCCAGCACGTCCAGCAGCCGTTCGTCGGGCGCGACGCGCGCGGGGTCGTCCGAGAAGGGCATGAGCGTGCCGTCGTAGTCCAGCAGCAGCGCGCGCCGATCCGCGCGGCGGTACGCCTCCAGCAGCCGGCCGGCCGACGTGGGGCCCAGCAGATGCGCGCTCATGCCCGCCTGGCGGCGCTTCACGTCGGCCACGGCATCGAGAAACTCGCGCGCCCACTTCTTCGACGTGTAGCGTGCCAGGCGCTGTTGCATGGGCGCGTTGCGCTTGCGCTGCTCGTCGGGTGGCATGGTGAGCGCCTCCTGCATGGCACGGGCGATGCCCGCGCGGTCGAACGGGTTCACGCACAGAGCCTCGTGCAGCTCGTAGGACGCGCCGGCCATCTCCGACAGCACCAGCACGCCTCCGTCGCCGTCGTGGCAGGCCAGGTACTCCTTGCATACGAGGTTCATGCCGTCGCGCAGCGGGGTGACCAGCATCACGTCGCTCGCGGCGTACAGGCTGACCAGCTGCTCGAACGGCAACGAGCGGTAGTAGTAGTCCACAGGCGTCCAGTCCATCGTTGAGTGTTTGCCGTTCACCTGGCCCACCAGCTCGTCGATGCGCTTCTTGAGCGCGCGGTACGACGCCACGTTCTCGCGCGACGGCACGGTGACCAGCATGAGCACCACGCGACCCTTCCACTCGGGGTGCTTGTCGAGGAACGCGTCGAAGGCGTCCAGCCGCTCGGGAATGCCCTTCGAGTAGTCCAGCCGTTCCACCGACAGCATCACCTTGCAACCTTCGTGTCCCTTCTCGGCCGCGAGCGTTTCCACTGCTGCTTGCACTTCCGGTGTGCGTGCGGCGTCGCGGAAGCGCGCGTAGTCGATACCGAGCGGGAAGGCGTCCACCTGCACCACGCGTCCGTCAACCGTGAGCGTGCCGCTCGTGTTCTCGATGCCCGCCACGCGCCGGCAGCTGGACAGGAAATGGCGCACGTAGTCGAAGGCATGGAAGCCGATGAGGTCGGCTCCCAGCACCCCTCGGACGATCTCGTCGCGCCACGGCAGCGTGCGGAACGTCTCGTAGTCGGGGAAGGGGATGTGCAGGAAGAACCCGATGGACGCATCCGGCAGTGCCTCTCGCAGCATCGACGGCAGCAGCATGAGGTGGTAGTCCTGGATCCACAGCGTGTCGCCCGGGCGCGCTTCTGCCAGTGCTGCCTCGCAGAACCGTTCGTTCACGCGCCGGTATGCCTCCCATTCTTCCTCGTCGAAGCGGGTGAACTGGGGGAACCCGTGGAACAGCGGCCAGATGGCCGAGTTGGAGAAGCCCTCGTAGTAGGCTTCGGCGTCGCGGTCGTCCAAGAACACCGCGCGGCAATCGCGCTCGTCGAACGCCGCGGCCAGCCGGGCGCGCTCGTCGTCGTCCATGCCCGCATCCGCGTCGGCCCAGCCGATCCAGAGGTTGCCGTCCTGCTCGTGCAAGGGGCCCAGGCCCGTGGCCAGGCCGCCCACGCTGCGCTCGAGCTCGAAGCCGCCTTCGCCGTCGTCTTCGAAACGGTAGGGCAGCCGGTTCGACACGATGATCAGCCGCCCGGCCTCGGGCGCGACGACGCTGCGCGCGTCATGCTGCGCGCGCCGAGCTGCCGCGCTCTCTTCCCGGGGGCGGTCGATGCGCGCGAGGGGTAAGGGGAGCGGCGTGTCGCGCAGAAGGGTCGCCGCGGTGCTGTGAGTGTTTGGCATGGAAGTCCACCTTTGCTGTCTTTTCTGCCATTGTAGGGAAGGCGCCGCCGCTTCCCCGAAGCGGTTGCGCCCTTGTTTCGCTGCCGTCAGGCGGCCGTGAACGCGCCTTTTTCTCGCGCGTTGCGCAGCGGCGGCCGTCGCCTTGGGGTATCATGCGAACAGTGCGAAAACCACGACCGTCGAAGGAAGGATATGCAGACCTACATCGCCCATTACATCTCTCCCGCGGCTGCTGACGTGCGAGGCACGGGGCTCTTCGAGTTCGAAAGCGACTCGCGCGCCAACACGAAGGGGAACCTGCGCGACGCGCGCCTCAAGATGCTGGAGCTGTACGGCAAGGACGCCGTGTCGTGGACCATCGACAGCGTGGAGCGGAAGAAAGCGTCCGTCGCCTCGCAGGACGGCCAACTGGCGCTGGACTTCCGCCCGCCGAAGCCCGAGCGCAAGCGCGCGAAGAAGAAAGAGTACTGGTAGGCCCGCAACGCCCGCCGTCGGCGCCGGACGCTTCATGGTACTCCGGTGACGGCCTCGCTTCATCACCGCGATGAGGTGGCTGCTCGGACGATGCAAGGGCTATACTGGTTCCCATACCGAACGAACGCGCCGCGCCTGCGCGCGGCCTCGCCCAGAACAGGGAGCATTTATGAAGAACAAGCAGGTGAAATTCCTCAAGCAACTGCTCGAGACCCCGTCGGCCACCGGCACCGAGATCGCCGTGGCCGAACTGGTGCGCGAGCGCCTGGCCGGCACGGCCGACGAGATCCAGACCGACGTCATGGGCTCGGTCCATGCCCGCCTGTCGGGCACGGGCGTGGCCCCGTCGCTCATGCTGTCGGCCCACATGGACGAGATCGGCCTCATGGTCACGTACATCTCCGACGAGGGCTTCCTGTCCGTGTCGTCCGTCGGCGGCGTGGACGCGGCCATCCTCCCGGGCATGCGCGTGGACGTGCACGCGTCGAACTCCTTCGAGCCGCTGCGCGGCGTGGTGGGCCGCAAGCCCATCCACCTCATTGAGCCCGACGAGCGCAAGAACGTCACGCCCATCGACAAGCTGGTCATCGACCTCGGCATGCCGGCGAAGCGTGTGAAGAAGCTCGTCATGGTGGGCGACGTCATCACCTTCGGCGTGGGCTTCGAGCGCTTCGGCAAGAACATGGCTGTCTCGCGCGCCTTCGACGACAAGGCGGGCGTGTGGGTCGCTGTGCGCGTGCTGGAGACGCTCGCTAAGGAGGGCCGCGCGCCCGGCGACTTCATCGTGGCCGCCACCGTTCAGGAGGAGATCGGCACGCGCGGCGCCATTACGTCCGCGTACGGCCTGGACCCCGATGTGGCCATCGCGTTCGACGTGACGCACGCCACCGACTATCCCGGCATCGACAAGACGAAGTACGGAAAGATCGTCTGCGGCGAGGGTCCCGTTATCGCGCGCGGCCCCAACATCAACCCGGCTGTGTTCGAGCGCCTCGTGGCGGCGGCCGAGGCCGAGGGTCTGCCGTACCAGATCGAGGCCGAGCCCGGCGTCACCGGCACCGACGCCCGTTCCATCCAGATCTCCCGCGGCGGCGTCCCCACCGGCCTCGTGTCGGTGCCCCTGCGCTACATGCATACGCCCACCGAGGTGGTCAGCCTCGACGACCTCGACGCAACGGTGAAGCTGCTCGCCCGTTTCGCGCGCGACCTGGACGAGGACGCCTGCTTCGTGCCGGGCATGGGCGACGCGGTGACCGAGGGCGACGGCGCTGGCGCCGAGTCCGCTGCGCAGATGCAGTTCGACGAGACGGGCGTGGAGTAGGTACGGCCGTGAAACGCGAAGAGAAGACCATCGCCAAGAACAAGAAGGCGTTTCACGAGTACGAGATCCTCGAGACGCTGGAGGCGGGCATCGAGCTGACGGGCACCGAGGTGCGCTCGCTGCGCGACAACCACTGCCAGCTCACCGACTGCTTCGCACTCATCCGAGACGGCGAGGTGTGGCTGCACAACGTGCACATCCCGCCGTACCTCAACGGCAACATCGCCAATCCCGATCCCGACCGCAAGCGCAAGCTGCTGCTGCACAAGAAGCAGATCCGCCAGCTGCAGGAGCAGGTCAAGGAGAAGGGCATGGCGCTCGTGCCCGTGAAGATGTACTTCAAGGACAACTCGCTCGTGAAGGTGGAGCTGGCCGTGGCGCGCGGCAAGAAGCTCTACGACAAGCGCGCCACCATGGCGGCGCGCGATTCCCGCCGCGAGGTGGAGCGCGCGCTGAAGGAACGCAGCCGCTACTAAGCTGCAACGACGAACCACGCCGCGCTTTGCGCCGACGTGCGAACCACGCGAAGGAGGCCATCATGGGCTTGGACGAGGAACTGGAAACCATCGAGGACGGCGCCGAGACGGAAGCCGAGCAGATCGACCAGGAGACCGAACTCGAGGACGTCGAAGAGTTCCAAAACGACGAGGAGTTCGATCCTTCCGACGACGAGACCGACCTCGAGGAAGCCTACGAGGGCTTCTTCGCCGAGGAAGGCCCCGACGGAGAGGGCGAGACGTCGCTCGACGGCGAGGACGGGGGCCTGGCGGCCGTCGCGTCGCAGGCGGCGGGCATCGACCTGTCCGAGGAGGGCTTCCATATCGTCGACGGCGACGAGGCCGACGAGGAGGCGCAGCTCTACGAGAACGGCTCGCTCGACAGCTACGATGCCGATGCGCTGAACGAGGACGGCGACGCGACCGCCGGCTCCGTGCCTGAGGTCGACGAGGCGAACGCCCTCGAAGAGCTGGAGGACGGCCAAGACGACGACGTGCAGGACGTGGTCATCATCGAGCCGAGCGCCGAGGACGACGGCTACGAACTGGTGGAGCTCGAGCTCGACGATGACGACATCGTGCGCTACATCGAGGACGAGGACGGCGACGTCATCGGCTTCGTGCTCATGGAGGACGGCGAAGAGGCGGAGTACTACTACGTCGAAGAGGACGAGGAAGAAGCCGAAGAAGAGGACAACCCCTACGATCTGGGCATCACGAAGGAAGGTGTGGCCGAGGCCACGAACGATATGAACGCCATCTACAAGGACGGCATCGCCGTGGCGGCCGAGCTCAAGGGCGCCTTCGACGACATCAAGAGCGCGCTCGACTTCACGTCTTTTTTGAAGAAGTAGCCTGACGCAGCCTAGGAAACGCAAAGGAGCCCCGCGGCTGCGCGCCGACGGGGCTCCTGTTGTCAGTGGTGGAGGCGCGGAGAATCGAACTCCGGTCCATACTACCTTCTCCATGAGGCTCTACAAGCTTAGTCCGTGGTCGGGATTCGGATGCGGCCGGCCCGCGGACAAGCGAGACGCACCCTAGCCGGTTCGATCTTTGCCTGAGCCATACCGGCTACGTGCTCAAGCGCATTCCCCTAGGTTGATGCCGGACCGAGGGGCGGGGAAGTCCCAAGGCCGACAGCCAGGCGCTATTAAGCAGCCATGGCGAGCGCCGGAGCGCTCTGAGTGTTGTTCTTGCCAATTAAATTGACGGTACCCCTGTTTAACGTGGCGAGGAGACCACGACCTGCTCCTCATTTCAAACGTACCATGTCGAAACCAGTCGCCCCCCAGAAGAAGTGCGGGGTCGAAGGCCCACCTTGTCAATGTTCCCGCGGCTTTGCCGCGAACATCTATTCTATCCGCAGGCCGGCGTTTGTCAAGGATGATCGTGAGGCCGTGAACGAAGCGATGGCTGCGGCATCGCGGTGGAGCTTGCGGACGCCTCGTGCACGCCCCATGTCGAAATTGTGACAATCGCAGCCCGGTCGGAAAGCGAACCGTTTTGTTACAGGAGAATTACCCCCGACTTGCTACAATGGACGGAAGACCGAGACGTTTGAGAGTGATTATGAGCGAAAACAAGTCTGACAAGCCGTCGCGCGGTCGTCACGCCGCCGGCGCTCATCGCAACGATGGCGCGAGCAGCGGGCCTCTTCCGCAAACGCGACCGAAACCCGTCGTCCCTCCCGTGCAGCCTACGGCCGCCATGCCGCCGACCGCTTCGCCGTCGCGACCCGCCTCGGGGCAGGAGCCTCCGATGCGCTATGCAACCGACCAGGTGTTCAAGCCGCTCGATCCCATGCGCCCGGTCGATACGGCCCAGGCGTTCGCCGTCGAGCGCAAGCACAAGCCCTTGAAGATCCTCGGCATAACGTTCGGCGCGATCATTGCACTGCTTCTGATCGCGTATGCGGGAGTAGCGTTGTACTTCACCGACCGCTTCATGCCGAATTCGAACATCGGCGACATCAACGTGTCGCTCATGAGTGCGGGAGATGCCGAGAAAGTGCTGGTCGATTCCATCAAGGACTATGCCTTGTCCATCGACGGCCAGGGATTCTCGCTCAAGCTCACGGCCAGCGATGCGGGCCTGTCCATCGACGAGGGCAAGGTAGTACGCGACATGCTTTCCGACATGAACCCGTGGGCATGGCCGTTCGAACTGCAGAAAGACCACGACGAGACGGCCAAGCTCGTGGCCACGTACAACGGCACCGGTCTGGAAGACGCAATCCGTTCTGCGGTCGCAGCGTTCAACGAAGGAGCTGCGCAGCCTGTGAACGCGACGATCGGCTTCGACGATGCGCAGGCCTCCTTCGTCATCAAGCCCGAAGCCGTGGGCACGGCGCTCGATGCCGACGCGGTGATCAAGGCCGCCGATGAAGCGGTGGCCGACCTCGACCCGCAGGTGAAGCTGACCTCCGAGCAGCTGTTGAAGCCGACGGTGCTGTCCACCGACCCGAAGCTCACCTCGGCGGCTGACTCGGCGAACACCATGATCAAAGCCGATCTTGAGCTGCTCATGGCCGGTACGGTCGCCGGAACCGTGGACGCGAGCCTGATCTCCCAATGGGTTTCGCTCGACGACGAGCTGGCGGTCACGCTCGATGAAGGCGCGCTGACGGCTTGGGTCGACGAGCTGGCGGCCGTCTGCAACACCGTCGGCACGCAGCGCACCTACACACGGTCTGACGGCAAGGTGGTCACGGTGGCCGGCGGCACGTACGGGTGGGAAGTGGACAAGGACGCCTTGCTCGCCTTGGTGAAGGACGGCGTGGCGAACGGCGCCGCGAACACGGTGGACATCCCGTGCACGCAGACGGGCGACGCGTACAACGGCGCGGGCAGCCGGGATTGGGGCGCTCGTTACATGGACGTCGACCTGTCCGAGCAGCATGCGCGCTTGTACGACGCGTCGGGTGCCGTTATCTGGGAATCCGACATCATCACCGGCAAGCCTGACGGCGAGCACGACACGCCGACGGGCGTCTACATGGTGAACGCCAAGCAGAGTCCGTCGAAGTTAATCGGCTACAACGGCAACGAGAAGATCTACGAGACCGAGGTGCAGTACTGGATGCCGTTCGTTGGTAACTACATTGGGTTCCACGACGCCGATTGGCAGCCTGCGTTTGGCGGAACGCTGTACGCCGACGGCGCAGGCAGCCATGGCTGCGTGAACCTGCCGCCGTCGAAGGCAGCCGAGCTCTACGGCATGCTGTCGTCGGGCGACACGGTTGTGTCGCACTGGTAAAGCAGCGCTCCGATCCTACGCAACGGGCTCGCATCGAGCGGGCCCGTTTTTCGTCGCGAATAGGAATGATTAGCGTTCAGGCGTTTTCACACCACGGTGAGATCGGCCACGGCGAGGGGCACCGCGCGCGCCAGGTCGTCAGGCGTCATCTCGATCTGGCATCCGATGCGGCCGCCCGAGAATGCGATGCGCTCATGCAGCTGGCATGTCTCGTCGATGGCGGTGGGGAAGGCCTTTTTCATGCCGAGAGGCGAGCAGCCCCCGTGTACGTAGCCGGTCAAGGGCAGCAGCTCGCGCGAGCGGATCATCGCCACGGCTTTTTCGTTCACGACGTTTGCCGCCTTCTTGAGATCCAGCTCGCAGGCTACGGGGATCATGAACACGTAGTGCTCGCCCGACTTGCCGCGCGTGACCAGCGTCTTGAACACGGTGTCCGGATCGAGGCCCAGTATGCGCGCCACTTCCACGCCCGAGACGGCCTCGGGGCAGTCGAAGAAGCGCGCCTCGTACGGCGTTCCCGCCGTATCGAGCACGCGCATGGCGTTCGTCTTGCGGTCGTGTTCTTTGGCCATGGCTTTCTCGCGTTCACGCTAGCGGATGAAGCTCGTCATGATCTTCTGCTCGACGTTCGGCGCAGGCGCAGCGGACGTCGCCTGCAGCATCCAAGCCATGTTCGTGCCAAGCACACGCATGATCTGCAGACCCTCGGCATCCTGCCGTACGTCTTCGACGCTTCGGCCGTGCACCATGGGCCAGTAGTTGGACGATACCACCGGCATGCAGTTGATCTGAAAATACTTGTTGATCTGGTCGATGGCGGGCGTAGTGCCGGCGCGGCGCGCGGAGGCGACGGCGGCAGCGGGCTTGAAGCGCAGCCGTGCCGAGGCGGCGTAGAACAGGCGGTCGAGCACGGCCATCAGGGCGCCGTTCGCTCCCGCGTAGAACACCGGCGTGCCGACGACGAGGCCATCGGCTTCCACCGCCTTCTCGATGAGCCCGTTCGCAACGTCGTCGTCGAAGATGCAGCGGTTGTCGCCGCGCTTGGAGCAACCGCCGCAGCCCAGGCAGCCGCGAACGGGGTCGCGCCCGATCCAGGCGATCTCGGCGTCGACGCCTTGCGCTTCCAGCGCGCCGGCTACTTCGGACAGCGCGGTG
The DNA here is from genome assembly GCF_009875575.1 of Eggerthella sp. BIOML-A4. Taxonomy (NCBI): domain Bacteria; kingdom Bacillati; phylum Actinomycetota; class Coriobacteriia; order Eggerthellales; family Eggerthellaceae; genus Eggerthella; species Eggerthella sp. BIOML-A4. Next base: position 135,594 of record NZ_WWRX01000004.1, read on the forward strand.
TAGGTGCAGCGCTTCTCGTTCGGACTCCCGTTGACCAGCAGAACTTTCATGGGCCTCGCCTCGTTTCTCGTCTTGCTTCTTTCGCTCGTGAACCAGGTTAGCAGAAACTATGACCGGCCGGTATCGATTGCAAACAACGAACGAACCCTGCGGTATACTGGGGCGATGGATACCAACGAGACAACGATAGAGCCGCTCGAAGGCGCGGATGCGCCGCGCTTCGACAACGCGCCCATCGGCGTGTTCGACTCGGGGTTCGGCGGCCTTACCGTGGCGCGCGAGATCGCCAAGGAGCTACCGCGCGAATCCATCGTCTACCTGGGAGATTCGGCACGCTGCCCCTACGGGCCGCGCAGCTTGGACGAGGTCGACGGCTTCGTGCAGCAGATCGGCGCGTGGCTGGTCGAGCGCGGGGTGAAGCTCGTCGTCATCGCGTGCAACACGGCCACGGCGGCCGGCCTGTCGCATGCGCAGCGGACGTTTCCCGTGCCGGTCATCGGCGTGGTGGAGCCGGGCGCCCGCGCTGCGGCCCATGCCACGAAGAACCGCCGCGTGGGCGTGATCGCCACGAAGGCCACGGTGGAGTCGGACGCCTATACCAAGGCCATCCGCCATCTCGATGCCGGCATCACCGTGTTCTCCACGGCCACGCCGCGTTTCGTGGAGATAGCCGAGCAGGGCCTGCGCATGGCCGAGGGCCCCATCGAGGATTTCACCTCCCTCGTGTCCACCGTGTACATCCGTCCGGCGTTCCAGGAGATCGCCCGCGAGTACCTCGAGCCGCTGCGCCGCTGCGACATCGACACGCTCGTGCTGGGGTGCACGCACTTCCCGCTGCTCAAGGCGCTCATCGGCGGCGTGGTGGGACGCGATGTCACGCTGATCTCGGCGGCGCAGGAGGCGGCTCACGACGTGGCGCACATCCTTTCGCGCCGCGGCGCGCTGGCCTCGGAAGATCACGAGCCGAGCTACGACTTCTACACGACGGGGGAGGACGTGGAGGAATTCCGCAGCTTCGGCGCGCGCGTGTTCCGTACCGACATCGACCGGGTGGGACGCGTCGCGTTCCCTTCGTAGCGCAACCGTTCAAGGAGAAGGAGCTTCACCGTATGAAGACCATCGTCATCGCCAGCAACAACGCGCACAAGGCCGAGGAGATCGCCACGGCGCTCGCGTTCCCCGGTTGGGAGTTCCGCACGCTGCGCGAGCTGGGGCTGGACTCTGATCCGGCCGAGGACGCCGATTCGTTCGAGGGCAACGCGCGCATCAAGGCGCAGGCCGCCCGTGCGGCCAGCGGCGGCTTGGCCGTGCTCGCGGACGACTCGGGGCTTGCCGTGGACGCGCTCGACGGAGCGCCCGGCGTGCACTCGGCGCGCTACGCGGGCGAGCCGTGCGACGACGCGGCGAACAACGCCAAGCTGCTTGCTGAATTGGCCGACGTACCCGACGAGAAGCGCACGGGTCGCTTCGTGTGCACGCTCGTGTTCATCGACGAGGACGGAACCGAAACGGTCGCGCGCGGCACGATAGAGGGACGCATCGGCCGCGAGGAGCGAGGGCGTCACGGCTTCGGATACGACCCGCTGTTCCTTCCTGACATGTTCGAAGACGGCCGCACCCTGGCCGAGGCCTTGCCCGAAGAGAAGAACGCCGTGTCCCATCGCGGCAACGCCCTCCGTCAGCTGCGCGCGAAGCTCGCGCAGGGCGAGCGGTGAGGCTGCGTCGGCAATGTTACGTTGATGCACGCTTTTGACAAGCGAAACCGCCTGAAAAGCGCGTGATTGCTTGTCAAAAGCGTGCATCAGCTGCATGATCAGCTTTCGCCACTACGAGAAGAGGCAACGTGCCCGGTATCATCACGCATTCGAATTCGAGCATGAGCAGGCAAGCTCTTCGACAGCAGGCGGAAAAGCATCGTCTCGTGCGCCTGTTCCGTGGCGCGTACATGGACGCGCAGGAGTACGCGGCGCTCGATATCTCTGGAAGATACCGGGCTCGTGCCCAGGCGTTTCTTGCGACGCATGCGAAGCTTCGAGCGTGGGGGATCACCGCAGCCGCTCTTGAGGGCGCGCCGGTCCTCGGCGGAGCGCCTTTGCATTTCGGCGGCGCTCGAAGCCACGCTAAGAGCAAGCAGGACGGCTGCGCTTTTCACGAGGCTTCGCTTGAGACGCCATCGAACCCGGTAGCGCAAACGCTTTTCGAGTGCGCCTCGACCTCTCCTTTGCCGGATGCGCTTTTGGCTGCGAATTATCTGTTGCGTCGTTCTTCCGCGAAAGCGCAGGGCGGTCTTGTGGCATGCAGGGATATTGACGAGAGTACGACCGAAGCGCTCGTATGGGAGCCTGCAACCTCCGGGAGCGGGGAAGCGAGCAGCCGCTCTGCGTTCGATATCCGCATGCTCGACATGGAAGAACCTGAATTCCTTGCTAACTACAGCGCTGCGCGCGTGACCGGATTCGTTTCGCCGGAAGCCGAGCTTCTGTGGCTCGCCTTCGCGCAGCTCTGCTTCGCCAATGGAAGAAAACGCGGAGTGCGCAGCGCGTTGCAGGCAGGGCTGTACTTTACCGACCAGGTCGAATCGCCGGCTGAGTCGTTGCTGATCGCCCGTTGCGCCGAACTTGGCTTCGAAATTCCTTATCTGCAGGTCAACATTCTCGACCCTTCGAACGGGAGGCATCTTGGTCGCGTCGACGGGCTTTGGCCTTCTGAAGCCGTACAGAAGAGCCTCTATCGAAGCGATAGCAGGTTCGGGCGCTTTCTCCAATGTAGGCGGCTTGGAGACAACGGCTCCATCGTCATCGAATTCGACGGCAAGCTGAAGTACCGGCAGGATTATGCCGAAGTTTTGGAAAGAGAGCGACAGCGGCAAAATGCCATAGGGAATCTCGGGTTTCGGTTCGTGCGCATCGGCTGGGACGATCTCATGCGGCCCGAGCGCTTGCGTTCGATCCTCGAAGCGGCTCGCGTCCCGCGTTGCAGGTGAAAGCGGGGCGAACGTTTGAAGAAGTTGCGTGAATTGCTGCTTGATGCACGCTTTTGTCAACCATCTGCACCCAATAGAAGCGATTTCGCTTGTCAAAAGCGTGCATGAGGGAAAATGGTCGGGATGACAGGATTCGAACCTGCGACATCCTGCTCCCAAAGCAGGCGCGCTACCAAACTGCGCCACATCCCGACGCGAAAACGGCAGGAGTTAGTATAGCAGAACTCAGCCGAAGAACATCTCCGAATCATGCGCGGGCAACCTGATCTCCGCCGTACTTCGGTGCCAAGAGGGATGCCGGCCGCGCCAGCTGCCTCGCATGGATACTCGACAGCCTTGAGGGACCTCAAGCCCATGCAGGCGGGATGGCCGTCCGGTAACGGCTTGCTGCGCATTGCACACGCTGTGCTTCCGGAAGTGGGCTGTCGCTCTACTATTGGCGGAAACACTCGCCCGCGACCGAAGGACCCGCCATGGAAACCGCGCACCCTCTCACCGACGATCAGCGCGCCGCGCTGCTGGACACGCTGCAAGCGCGCTTCGAACGCAACGAGCGCCTTCATCCGGGTATCGCCTGGGAGAACGTGCGGGCGAAGCTGGAAGCGGACGACGGCAAGCTGCGCTCGCTCTTCGCGATGGAGAAGACGGGAGGACAGCCCGATGTGGTCGCCTACGATCACGCGGCAGATGCCTACGTGTTCTACGATTGCGCTCCCGAAAGCCCGGCAGGCCGCAGGAACCTGTGCTACGACCGTGCGGCTTGGGAGGCGCGCAAGCGCAACAAGCCCGAGGGCAACGCCGTCGACGCGGCTGCCGCGATGGGCATCGCGCTTTTGACCGAGGCGCAGTATCGCGCGCTGCAGGAACTGGGGGAGTTCGACGTCAAGACGTCGAGCTGGATCGAAACGCCCGTCGAGGTGCGCGCGCTGGGCGGCGCGCTGTTCTGCGATCGCCGCTTCAACCGCGTGTTCACCTTCCACAACGGCGCCGAGTCCTACTACGCTTCGCGCGGCTTCCGCGGCTCGCTGCGCGTGTAGCCCCTCGCTACTCGAGTGCCTGGTCGACGTCGAAGTAGCCGTCCCACGGGTCGTCGCCCTCGATGCGCGCGAGCGCGTCGTGCATCGTGAAGGCGTCGGGCGCCGCCTCGTCCAGCTCTTCCCAGCTGAGCGGCATCGATACGCGCGCGCCGCTGCGGGCGCGCAGGGAGTACGGGGCGATGCTCGTGGCGCCGCGCCCGTTGCGCATCCAGTCGATGAACACCTTGCCGGTGCGCTTCGCCAGGCGCACGTTGCTCGTGTAGCGGTCGGGCCACTTCTCGGCCATCACCTGGGCTGTGCGCCGCGCGAAGTCGTGGAACGCGTCCCAGGAAGCTGCCGGCTGAAACGGTAGCACCACATGGTAGCCCTTGCCGCCGCTCGTCTTGAGAAACGACTTCAGCCCCAGCTCGTCGAGGATGCCCTTCAGGTCTCGCACGCCGCGCCGCACCTGCTCGAGGCCGAGCCCCTTGTCGGGGTCGAGGTCGAATACCATCATGTCGGGCTGTTCGAGCGTGTCCACCCGGCTGCCCCAGAGATGGAACTCCAACGTGTCCATCTGCGCTTCCGACACGAGCCCGACGGCATCCTCCACGTAGAAGTACGGCTCCTCGTCGCCGCTGCTCGTGGGGATGTCCACGGTGCGCACGCCCGGGGTGGAAGGCCCGGGATGCTTCTTGAAGAAGCAGGCCGAATCCGCGCCGCGCGGGCATCGCACGATGCTGAGGATGCGGCCGGACGCGTAGGGCAGCATGCGGTCGGCCATGCTGGCGTAGTAGCGCACCACGTCCTCCTTCGTGATGGGTGGGTCTTCGAACAACAGCTTGCCGGGGTTCGTGATGCGAACGCCGTCGATGCGCAGCTCGCCGTTCTTCTCGTTGTCGGAATTCATGGGGCGCTCCAATCGGTCGGGGGTTTGCTCGTCAGGTTCCGATGCGGGTTCCCGTTGCACGTCGCGCGGGTCTTTGTCGGTGCGGATGCCCTGGTAGCTGGGGTGTCGCAGCAGGCCGTCCTCGGTCCATTCGGCGAATTTCACCTGCACGATCGTTTGGGGGTCCAGCCATACGACGCGCTCGCCCGGGCGCGGCTTCGGCGCGTCGGCGAAAGGCGCGTCCGGTCGCTCGAGGCCTTCGAACGCGGCCAGCAGCTCGCGCGAGGTCGCTTCGCTCAATCCCGAGCCCACGCGTCCGACGTACGCGAGCCGGCCGTCCTCGTACTGCCCCAGCAAGAGCGAGCTGATCCCGCGCACGCGCTTGGCGGACTGCGTGTATCCGCCGACGACGAATTCCCGCTCGTTTCCGCATTTCAGCTTGATCCAGTCTCCGTTGCGAACGCCGCGGTACGGCGAATCGGCCCGCTTGCCCACCACGCCTTCGAGATGCTGCTTGCAGGCGGCGCGGAAGCTGTCCGCACCGTTGCCGCGCACGTGCACGCTGTAGCGCAGGTTGTCGGGCGCGTCGCTCATCAGCGACTCCAGCAGCTCCTTGCGCTCGGCGAGCGGCCGGTCGCGCAGATCGTCTCCCTCGAACGCCAGCAGGTCGAACGCCACGTAGGCGGGGTGCTTGCCCGAAGGGTCGCGCAGGAAGTTCTGCAGCGCCTGGAAATCGGTCTTTCCGGCCTCGTCGGTTACCACGAGCTCGCCGTCGAGCACCATCGCTCGTCCCGCCGCCCAGTCTTCCAGGGAGCGCGCGATGGCGGGAAAGTGGCGGGTGTAGTCGTTGCCGTTGCGCGTGACGAGGCGCGCCCGGCCGCCTTCGACGTATGCGACGATGCGGTAGCCGTCGTACTTCACCTCGAACAGCCAGTTGTCGCCGGGCGGCGTCGAGCTCACCAGCTTGGCCAGCTCGACGTCCACGTGGTCGAAGGGGTTCGCGGCGAACGCCTCGTCTTCCCCGCGCGCGATCTCGTCCATGGTGCGCCCGGTTCGCACGGACGTTTCGAACCCATCGATGCCGGCATCCGCGCGCACGTAGTCGTCCTTCTCCTTGATGAGCAGCCAGTTCACGTCGCGCTCGCCCTTCTTCGGCTTCATATGCACGAGCACCCAGGCTCCTTTCAGGCGATGCCCGTGCAGCGCGAATTTCAGGTCGCCCTCGCGCAACCCCTGCTCCACGTCCACAAGCGGCTCCCACCAGCCTTCGTCCCACAGCATGACGGTGCCGCCGCCGTATTCGCCCTGCGGGATGGTGCCCTCGAAGGTGCGGTAGTCCAGCGGATGGTCCTCCACGCGCACGGCCAGCCTCTTATCGCGGGGGTTGTACGAAGGACCTTTGGGAACGGCCCAGCTCAGCAGCGTCCCGTTCCATTCGAGGCGCAGGTCGTAGTGGTCGCGCGAGGCCAGGTGGTGCTGCACCGCGAAGCGCAGGCGCCCGTCGCACCCGCCGGCGGCGCCGTCGTCGCGCGGCGCTGCGGTGCCGGGCGGCTCGGCCGTCCGGTCGAAGTTGCGCTTGCGGTTGTAGTCGTCCAAAGGGGAGGTCATGGGCACCTCGTGGTTCTTCTCGGATAATTTCGCTCGCATCGGGCGAACTTGCGGTACAATAGTCGCCGCGCAAAACGCGGGTGTGGTTCAATGGTAGAACCTGAGCCTTCCAAGCTCATGACGCGGGTTCGATTCCCGTCACCCGCTCCACGAATTTGCAGGCCGTGCACCCAGTGTGCACGGCCTTTTCTTTGCCGGCCGGCGTCGCGCCCGACTTGATTGCGCATCGTTACCGCCTGTTCGGCGTCTCGTCGACGCGTGTGCTCCCGGTGGATCGGGGGAGGGACGAGCTGCAAAAGGCTTCGGCATGAAAAAAAACCGCCCGCAGCGAGTGCGGACGGTCGATGGCGCAGGTGCTATGAAAGCGGCGCTAAGCGTTCGTCGAGCGCAGGTAGGCGATGATGTCGTCTGATTCGTAGAGGGGTTTGCCGTTGATGACGAGGCAGGGAACCTGCTTCTTTCCCCCGATGCGAACGAGGTCGTTCTGGTTGCCGGGTTGCAAGGTGTCTCGCGTGTCCATCGTGATCTTGTTGTCGTCCATGAAGCGTAGAACCTTTTGACAGAACGGGCACTGCTTCTTGTAGTACAACGTATGGTTCTCCATGTACGGCATGCGCAGCTCCTCTCGATGTGCGATCTAAGAATAGTCATGAGCTAAGAGGTTATAGAGCTTTCAATAGTACGCCATCGAATAAGAAGATCGAGTTAGCTTGCGAAGGATGTTGCCAATCGGTTGACAACGCCGCATCCTGCGTCCGAAAACAGAGCTGTCCGTCATCGCCTTGTGACTAACTTAGAACTTCCTATTGTATTTTAGAAAAAAGTTTGAGATAATAATTAAATTTTATTCAAATTGCCAAAAAAGGCAGGTACAAACGAAGCGCCGACGCAAGCAGAAGATGGCGCGCCCGGCAGGACTCGAACCTGCAACCGACGGATTAGAAGTCCGTTGCTCTATCCATTGAGCCACGGGCGCGTTTCAGCGAGCACCGGTATTATACCGTAAAACTCCCTCCTGCAACCGATGGATGCGCAGAGCGCACCGGCGGGGGAGCGATGGCTGAAAATTAGCCATATATCTGGCGTTTTGCGCTCGAAAGCTGCAAGAGTATCGGCTCGGGGCTCCTCGTGCTCTCAGCATCCGATCGGCATGCGGCGAAGCGATTGCATCCTAAATGCATCTTTTTGAATGTTTATGCATTCGAGTTAATCAAATATGCACTCCCAACGTCCGTCGATGGGGCGTTCCAGCCCTGAAAACCAGCTTCAGCAACCACTTCAACACTTTATCGCAATAAAGCAAATATGAAGAAACTGTGAATAGTACTCGGCTAGGTGATGACCATTCGCCGAAAAACCACGAGGTATGACGAGGGGTACCGTTTTGTTTCGTTTTTGTGGTTGCAATTTGATCCGAACCATGAGATTTTGGCGAGGTGAACGGACGCCCGGTGCGCAACGGGCGCTTCCGCAAGCCTAAAATCTGGAAAATGCATAAAGGAAAAGGAGGGTTGCTATGGCTGGTTTGAACGTCAAGAGCGAGATCAAGCCCTTGAAAAAAGTTCTTCTCCACCGCCCTGGTCGAGAGCTTCTGAACCTGACGCCGAACACGCTCGAAGAGCTGCTGTTCGACGACATCCCGTTTCTGAAGGTCGCTCAGGAGGAGCACGACGCTTTCGCGCAGATTCTGCGCGACAACGGCGTGGAGGTCGTGTACCTCGAGAAGCTCATGGCCGAGGTCCTCGATCAGAAACCCGAACTGCGCGAGAAGTTCCTCAAGCAGTGGATCGAAGAGGCCGGTATCCGCACCGACCGCTACCAGAAGATCATCTTCGACTATATGCAGGAGAACTACCCCGATAACCTCGACCTGGTCATGAAGACGATGGAGGGCATCAACCTCACCGAGCTTCACACCGACAAGTCGAACTCCCTGGTCGATCTCGTCAGCGAGTCCTCCAAGATGGTCATCGCTCCCATGCCGAACCTGTACTTCACCCGCGATCCGTTCGCGTCCATCGGCAACGGCGTGTCCATCAACCGCATGTACTCCGTCACGCGCAACCGCGAGACGATCTACGCCGAGTACATCTTCGGAAACCATCCGGACTTCGCGGATGTTCCCGAGTACTACAGCCGCTACAACACGTTCCACATCGAGGGCGGCGACATCCTCAACATCAACGACAAGGTGCTGGCCATCGGCATTTCCCAGCGCACCGAGCCCGACGCCATCGACGCCATCGCGAAGAACATCTTCGAGGACGAGACCAGCCCGGTCGAGACCATCCTGGCGTTCAACATCCCGAACAACCGCGCGATGATGCACCTTGACACGGTGTTCACCCAGATCGACGTCGACAAGTTCACCATCCATCCCGGCATCATGGGCCCGCTGACCGTCTTCGAGATCACCGCCGAGGGCGACGGTATCAAGGTCAAGGAGATGAGCGGCAAGCTCGAGGACATCCTCGAGAAGTACGTCGGCAACCCCGTGGAGCTCATTCCCTGCGGCGGCGGCGACCGCATCGCGGCCGAGCGCGAGCAGTGGAACGACGGCTCGAACACGCTGTGCATCGCGCCGGGCACCATCGTGGTGTACGAGCGCAACGACGTGACGAACGCGCTGCTCAAGGAGAAGGGCCTCAAGGTTCTCGAGATGCCCTCCGCCGAGCTGTCTCGCGGCCGTGGCGGCCCGCGCTGCATGAGCATGCCGCTTGTGCGCGAGGACTAAGGTACCAAGCTCGTGCGCAGCTGCATGCGCACGAGTGCTATGAGAGCTACCCTTGCCTTTTCCGGATTGCCGGGGCCGTGCAACGCGGCCCTGGCGTTCGAAAAGGGGCGGACGGAAACTTGGCTCTATCCGCCGGTGCGTATTTTGTTTTGTTCTGTAAGCAACGTTGAAAGGAATGATCTATGCCTACTAGCCTGAGCGGTCGCGACTTCCTGCGCCTCCTCGACTTCACCACCGAGGAAATCGAGTACCTGCTGAAGTTGTCCCGCGAATTCAAGAACCTGAAATTGACCGGTACCCCCCATCGTTACCTCGAGGGCAAGAACATCGTCCTGCTGTTCCAGAAGACGTCCACCCGCACGCGCTGCGCGTTCGAGGTCGGCGCCATGGATCTCGGCATGGGCGTGACCTACCTCGATCCGGGCAGCTCCCAGATGGGCAAGAAGGAGTCCATCGAGGACACCGCCCGCGTGCTCGACCGTTTCTACGACGGCATCGAATTCCGCGGCTTCGCGCAGTCCGACGTGGAAGAGCTGGCTGCCGGCGCTTCCGTGCCGGTGTGGAACGGCCTGACCACCGAGTGGCATCCCACCCAGATGCTCGCTGACATCCTGACGGTTCAGGAGAACTTCAACTACGACATCAAGGGCAAGACGCTGGTGTTCATGGGCGATGCTGCCAACAACGTGGCTCGTTCGCTCATGGTCGTGTGCGCCAAGCTGGGCCTGAACTTCGTCGCCTGCGGCCCCAAGGAGAACATGCCGGCCGCCGACCTCGTGGAGACCTGCGAGGCCATCGCCGCCGAGAACGGCTGCACGATCAAGCTGACCGAAGACGTGAAGGATGCCTGCACGGGCGCCGACGTCATCTACACCGACGTGTGGGTGTCCATGGGCGAGCCCGACGAGGTGTGGGCCGAGCGCATCAAGCTCCTCGAGCCTTACCGCGTGACGGAGGAAGTCATGGCCATGGCCAGCAAGGACGCCATCTTCCTGCACTGCCTGCCGTCGTTCCACGACACCAACACCACCACCGGTGCCGACATCGCCGAGCGCTTCGGCGTCACGGAGATGGAAGTCACCGACGGCGTGTTCGAGTCCAAGCAGTCCAAGGTGTTCGACGAGGCCGAGAACCGCATGCACACCATCAAGGCCGTCATGTACGCGACGCTCTCCTAACTCAGAAAGACTAGGTGAACAAACATGCCTTATCAGAAGGGTGAAGGTAAGTCGGTTGTCATCGCGCTCGGCGGCAACGCTCTGGGCAACACGCCCCGGGAGCAGCTCGAGCTCGTGAAGGCGACGGCGAAGAACATCGTCGACATGGTCGAAGAGGGCATCAACGTCGTGGTCTCCCACGGCAACGGCCCCCAGGTCGGCATGATCAACAACGCGTTCGCGTACGCGTCCGCCAACGACGGCAAGACCCCGGAGATGCCGTTCCCCGAGGCCGGCGCCATGAGCCAGGGCTACATCGGCTATCAGCTGTCCCAGGCCATCCTGAACGACCTGAAGCATCGCGGCATCAACCGTTCTACGGCGTGCGTCGTGACCCAGACGGTCGTGGATCCCGAGGATCCGGCGTTCCAGAACCCCACGAAGCCGGTTGGCGCCTTCCTCACCGAGGAAGAGGCCAAGGCCAAGGCCGAGGAGACGGGCTGGACGTTCAAGGAGGACGCGGGCCGCGGCTGGCGCCAGGTCGTCGCCTCGCCGAAGCCGGTGCGCATCGTCGAGTTCGACGCGGTCAAGGACCTCATGGACGGCGGTTACGTGGTCGTGTCCACGGGCGGCGGCGGCGTGCCGGTGTTCGAGAAGGAAGGCCTGTACGAGGGCGTTCCCGCGGTCATCGACAAGGACCGTTCTTCCGCCAAGCTGGCCGCCGACTTCGGCGCCGACATGCTGGTCATCCTGACGGCTGTCGAGAAGGTTTGCGTGAACTTCGGCAAGCCCGACCAGGCCGAGATCGACACGATGACCATTGCCGAGGCTGAGGAGTTCATCGCCCAGGGCCAGTTCGCCCCCGGCTCCATGCTCCCGAAGGTGGAGGCGTGCATCGAGTACGTGCGCGCGTTCCCCGAGGGCAAGGCTCTCATCACGTCGCTCGAGTGCGCCGCTGCCGGTATCGAAGGCAAGACGGGCACCGTCATCACGGCGTAAAGCTTTTTTGCGTGTGAGCGGAAGGCTTCCCCCAGCTTCCGCACGATGGGCGGTGGCATGCGTTTCGGCGCATGCCACCGCAACAGGGGTACAGCGGTCTGCGGTTACGCTTCCGCTGATCCGCTTGAAAATTTCTCGTTCGCCAAAATATCCGACTCGATCCTCATAATTAGGAAGGGTTGTTATGACCGAGAAAGCAAAAGAAAAGAGCAAGAAAAAGCGATCTATATCATCGTTTACCATCCTGCTGATCATCCTGATCGTGCTGGCGCTGGTCACGGTAGTGATGTCGCTGGCCGGTGTGGAAGGGGTCCAAGGCGCCACGGTCGCCAATGTGGCCACGGCTCCCGTCAAGGGCTTTACCGACGCCCTGCCTGTTTGTCTGTTCGTGTTGATCCTGGGCGGTTTCCTGGGTATCGTCACGGAAACGGGCGCGCTGGACGCCGGTATCGCAGCGCTGGTGAAGAAGCTCAAGGGCAATGAGCTCATCCTCATTCCCATTCTGATGTTCATCTTCTCCATCGGCGGTACGACGTACGGTATGTGCGAGGAAACGGTTCCATTCTACCTGCTGCTCGCGGCCACCATGGTCGCCGCAGGCTTCGACAGCGTTGTCGGTGCCGCGGTCGTGCTGTTGGGTGCCGGTTGCGGCGTGCTCGGTTCGACGGTCAACCCGTTTGCCGTCGGAGCTGCCGTGGACTCTTTGAGCTCTTCCGGCATCGTTATCAACCAGGGCACCATCATCCTGCTGGGCGTGGTGCTGTGGCTCGTGACGCTGGCGATCTCCATCGTCTTCGTCATGCGCTACGCGAAGAAGGTCAAGGCCAACAAGGGTTCCACCATCCTGTCTCTGCAGGAGCAGGAAACCATGAAGGCCGAGTTCGGCGAGGCACAGCAGGAAGCCGAAACCGCTGAGGCGAACCCGAACGAGAAGCTTATGACGGGTCGTCAGAAGTGGACGCTCATCGTGTTCGCCCTGACGTTCGTAGTCATGATCGTCGGCTTCATCCCTTGGGGCGACTTCGGCGTCGAGGTGTTCGATGCCGGTGCGGCGACGGAAGAGGTCACCACGCAGGTTAGCGGCGACGACATCTCCGCGGCTTGGACCGACAAGAAGGTTGGTGGCGAGATTACGTTCGACGGCGATGTGACCGGCACGGTCACGGCCGAAGAAGAGATCTCCCAGGGTTGGTCCGCGTTCCTGACGGGTCTGCCGTTGGGTCAATGGTACTTCGATGAGGCTTCCACCTGGTTCCTCATCATGGCTATCATCATCGGTATCGTGGGTGGCGTGTCCGAGAGCCGTTTCGTCAAGGCATTCATCAACGGCACCGCCGATATGATGAGCGTCGTGCTGATCATCGCCATGGCTCGTTCTATCACCGTGCTTATGGGCGAGACCGGTCTCGACATGTGGATCCTGAACAACGCGGCGAACGCTCTGAACGGTTTGTCGGCGGTCATCTTCGCGCCGATGTCGTTCTTGCTGTACATCGTGCTGTCGTTCTTGATCCCGTCGTCGTCCGGCATGGCCACGGTGTCCATGCCCATCATGGGCCCGCTGGCGAACTCGCTGGGCTTCTCGACCGACGTCATGATCATGATCTTCAGCGCCGGCAACGGCCTGGTGAACCTGTTCACCCCGACGAGCGGTGCTATCATGGGCGGTTTGGCGCTGGCCAAGGTGGAATACTCCACATGGCTGAAGTTCGGCGGCAAGCTGTTCGTGGTGCTGGGCGTCGCCTGCGTGATCATCTTGACGGTTGCGATGATGGTTATCCCGGGCACCGCGTAAGCGTGCAACCCGCGGCATAGCCGCAATGAACCGACGCGTTTCGAGGATCCCCTGCTTCGGCGGGGGATCCTTTTTCGCGTGCGGGAATGAGACGGGGGGGGGATGAG